>NZ_WVTE01000216.1:0-51235 GCF_009939605.1 Rhodococcus sp. YH1
GCGCACCGGGCGCGACGTCTCCTCCTGGTCCGGGGGCGCGTCGACGCCGGCGGACGTCTCGAAGGACCGGACGGCCGTCTCGGCCTCGCCGTAGCGGCCACGGCTCTCGAGGTACCGGACGGATTCGGGCAGGCCGAACCGCACGACCACCGCGTACAGGGTGGGGACGATCCCCACGGCCAGCGCCCAGCGCCAGCCGTCGTCGCCGAGCGGGATCACGAAGTAGCCGATGAGGGCGGCGAGGATCCACCCGGCCGCCCAGAACGCCTCGAGCGCCACCACCATGCGGCCGCGCTGCCGGCGCGGCGCGTATTCACTGACGAGGGTCGACGCCACCGGAAGTTCGGCCCCGAGACCCAAACCGACGACGAACCGCAGCACGATCAGCACCGCGACGGAGCCGGCGAGCGCGGCGGCACCGGTGGCCAGGCCGTACACCAGCAGTGTCACCGCGAACACCTGGCGCCGGCCGATCCGGTCGGCGAGCAGGCCGCCGAGCGCGGCGCCGACGGCCATCCCGACGAAGCCGATCGAACCGATCCACGACAACTGGGTCGTGCTCAGGCCCCACTGCACCGCCAGGGCGGCCATCACGAACGAGATGAGCCCGACGTCCATGGCGTCGAGCGCCCAGCCCACACCGGAGCCGAGCAGCAGCCTGCCGTGTTTGCGGGTGAACGGGAGCTCGTCGAGCCGCTCGGTGCGCGTGGTCATCGACCGAAAGTTATCACCGCCGCTGCGGTGATAGCTGGGCTCGGCCGCCGCGCCGGTTCAGCCGCGGGCGGCGTCCTCGAGCGGCGCGATCTCGATCTTGCGCATCTGCAACATCGCCTCGGTGATGCGCCGTCCCACTTCGGGGTCGGTGTCGGAGAGCAGCTCGTAGAGCCGCCGCGGCACCACCTGCCAGGACAGCCCGAAGCGGTCCTTCAGCCAGCCGCACTGGCTCTCCTCCCCGCCCTCGGTGAGGGCGTTCCAGTAGTGGTCGACCTCGTCCTGGTCGGCGCAGTCGATCTGGAACGACACCGCCTCGGAGAACGAGAACTCGGGGCCGCCGTTGAACGCGACGTAGCGCTGGCCGTCGAGTTCGAAGTCGACGGCCATGACGGTGCCGGCCGGCTTGGGGCCGGCGTCCTGGTAGTAGGTGGTGCCCAGGATGCGGGAGTCGGGGAACACACTGGTGTAGAACTTGGCCGCGTCCTCGGCCTCGGTGTCGAACCACAGGAACGGGGTGATCTTCGGCATCGTCTTCTCCTTGCTCGGGTGGATGACGGCACTGCCCTCGGTGTCACAGACGTCGGTGTCACAGACGTCGGTGTCGCCGACGTCGGTGTCGCTGCCGTCTGTGTCGCTGCCGTCGGTGTCACAGATATCGACCCGAGACGGAACCGGAACTCATCGCGGTCGCGAACCGGTGCACGCCCGGGCGATCATGAACTGGTTTCGATACCCGTCGGAAGGAGACGCTCATGCGGACGTCGGCTCGCATCACCACGGCAGTTCTCGGCGCCACAGTCCTGTCGGCGCTCGCGCCCGGCACGGCCCTCGCCGACACCACCGACGAGGGCTCGAGCGTGATCGGGTCCGCCGAGATCTTCTCCTGGCTGATCGACTTCCTGGCCAGTGCCTTCGGCCTGTCCTGAGCCGGCCACCCGCGTCAGCTGCAACGGATCGTGTCCTCGGTCAGGTCGCGGACCTCCGCGTACCGGGCGCGCACGGCCGGCATCGGGTCGGTCTCGTAACGCTGCACGGCACCACCCTGCCACCGCGGTGGTTCCGCACCGCCGTCGAGCACCCACGCCGCCTGGCGGGCCGCGCCGACGGCGACGTACTCGCCCGGCTCGGGCACCTCGACCGGGACCCCGAGCACGCCGGGCGCGACCTCGCGCAGCGCGCGGGAACGGGCGCCGCCACCGACGAGCAGCACCCGTCGCACCGGCACGCCCTGCGCGGTGATGTGGTCGAGGCCGTCCGCGAGCGAGCACAGCAGCCCCTCCACGGCCGCGCGCGCCAGGTGCTCCCGCGTCGAATTCGTCAGGCGCAGGCCGTGGATCGCGCCGGTCGCGCCGGGGCGGTTGGGGGTGCGCTCGCCCTCGAGGTACGGCACCATCACGAGCCCGCCGGCGCCGGGCGGGGCCGACAACGCGAGCCGTGACAGTTCGTCGTGGTCGACGCCGAGCAGCGCGGCGGTGGCGTCGAGGACCCGCGCCGCGTTGAGGGTGCACACGAGCGGCAGGTGGCGGCCGGTGGCGTCGGCGAAGCCGGCGACCAGCCCGTCGGGGTCGCGGGTGGGGGTGACCGAGACCGCCGAGACCACGCCCGACGTGCCGACGGAGACGATCACGTCGCCCTCGCGCGCACCGAGGGCGAGGGCGGCGGCGGCGTTGTCCCCGGCGCCGGGTCCCAGCGCGGCGCCCCGGCTCGTCTCCCCGACCTGTTCGGCCGGTCCGGCCACCCGGGGCAGCAGGGGCCGCCGGCCGCGCAACGCCAGTTCGAGCAGGTCGGTGCGATAGGCGTCGTCGGCGGCGCTGTAATAGCCGGTGCCGCTGGCGTCGCTGCGGTCGGTGATCAGCGCACCGATGTCCGATCCTCCGGCCAGCCGCCAGGTCAGCCAGTCGTGCGGCAGGCACAGCGCCGCGGTGCGGTCGGCGCGGGCGGGCTCGTGGTCGGCGAGCCAGCGGGCCTTGGCGACGGTGATCGCGGCGAGCGGGACGACGCCGACGGCGTCGGCCCACTTCTGTCCGCCCCCGAGGTCGGCGACGAGGTCGGCGGCGGCCGCGGCCGAGCGGGTGTCGTTCCACAGCAGCGCCGGGCGCACCACCGTCCCGGTCTCGTCGAGGGTCACCAGCCCGTGCTGCTGACCGCCGACCGACACCGCGGCGACGTCGGCGAGCCCGCCGGCGGCGGCGACGGCGCGGTCGAGGGCGTCCGCCCAGGCACGCGGGTCGACCTCGGTGCCGTCGGGGTGCGGGGCGCGGCCCTGCCGCACGATGCGGCCGGTGTGCGCGTCGCAGACGAGCACCTTGCAGGACTGGGTGGACGAGTCGATCCCGGCGACGAGCGTCACCACGGCTCCTTCGGGTCGGCGTCCCGCTCGTCGCGGGTGGGCAGGTCCGCGCCGGCACGCGCGACGGTGCGGGCCGCGGTGAGCGCGGCGACGTCCAGGGCCGTGCGCAGCGCGTCCGGTCCGATTCCGCGCAGGCCCTCGCGGTCGCCGAGCAGCTCCTGGGTCCACAGGGCGTCGAGCAGGCCGGCCATGAACGCGTCGCCGGCGCCGACGGTGTCGACGACCTCGACCGGGTGCGCGGCGACCTCGACGGCGCCGGACCGCGCGACGGCGACGGCACCGCCCGCACCGAGCGTCACCGCGACGAGTGCCGGCCCGAGCGCGAGCCACTCCCGCGCGACGTCGCGGGGGTCGCGGCCGGGGGCGAACCAGCTCAGGTCTTCGTCGCTGGCCTTGACGACGTCGGCGCCCGCGACGAACCGGGTGATGCGGTCGCGGGTGCGCGGGTCGTCGCCGACGAGCGCGGGCCGGACGTTCGGGTCGTAGCTGACGGTCGCGGTGGGCACGTGCCGGTCGAGCAGCGCGGCGACGGCCTCGCAGCCGGGTTCCAGCAGGGCCGCGATGGATCCGGTGTGCACGTGCCGGGCACCGGGCGTGGGACGAGGATCGGGCAGTTGCCATTCCAGGTCGAACTCGTATGTGGCGGAGCCGTTCTCGTCGAGCACGGCGGTCGCGGTCGGGGTGCGCGCCGCGGTGCTGCTGCCGGCGGCGAGCCGCACCTTCGAGGCCGCGAGGTGGCCGACGATACGGCGGCCGCGGTCGTCGTCGCCGATATGGGTGACGAACTCGACGTCGCGGCCGAGCCGGCCGAGGCCGACGGCGACGTTGAGCGGGCTGCCGCCGACGTGTTCGACGGGCTCGGCCGCGCCCCGGCGGACGATGTCGACGAGCGCCTCGCCGATCACGAGGACGGGCCCGTTCACGATCCGACCTTGCTGCGCAGGGCTTGCAGGGTGGCGCGGGCCCCGACGCGGTGCAGGGACCCGAGCGCCCACAGGTAGGCCTCGACGAACCGCGGCTGATCGGCGAGATCCCCGAAGACGGACCGGTTCCCGAGGAAGGCGGTCGGCTCCTCGCGCTGGCTGCGGGCGAGGGGCCCGAGGGTGTCGGCGAGCCGGTCGACGACCTCGATGGGGTCGCCGGCCTCGTCGATGCCCTCGGCGTAGCGGGCCCAGCCGGCCACGACGGCGGCGGCCAGGCGCACCGATCCGCCCGTGGCGAGGTTCTCCCGCACCACCGGCAGCAGCCACTTCGGGATGCGGTCGGAGGATTCGGCGCACAGCCGGGCGACGGTGTCGCGGATCTCGGGATTGGCGAAGCGCTCGATCAGGGTGCGCTTGTACTGCGCGAGGTCGATGCCGGGCACGGGCCGCAGGGTGGGGGTGGCCTCGGTGTCCATGTAGTCGAGCAGGAACTCCGCGAACAGAGGGTCCTGGGCGGCCTCGTGCACGTAGCGGTAGCCGCACAGGTGGGCGAAGTAGGCCAGCGCCTGGTGGCTCGCGTTGAGCAGGCGCAGCTTCATCAACTCGTACGGCGCGACATCGTCGACGAGTTGCACCCCGGCCTCGTCGAAGGCCGGACGGCCGCAGGAGAAGTCGTCCTCGAGCACCCACGAGGTGAACGGTTCGGCGACGACGGGCCAGCGGTCGCGGACGCCGAAGCGGGCGTCGAGTTCCGGGGCGATGTCGTCGGTCGTGACGGGGGTGATGCGGTCGACCATCGAGTTGGGGAACCGGGTGTGCTCGCGCATCCAGCCGGCGAGATCGGGGTCGACGAGTTCGGCGAAGGACGTGAAAGCCCGCCGGGCGACGGTGCCGTTGCCCTCGATGTTGTCGCACGACATGATCGTCGGCGACGGCAGCCCGCGCTCCCGGCGGCGCGCGAGCGCGGCGGTGACCAGGCCGAAGACGGTGGCCGGCGCGTCGGGGTGCTCGAGGTCGCGGCGGACGGCGGGGTCGTCGCCGTCGAATTCGCCGGTGTCGTGGCGGATGTTGTAACCGCCCTCGGTGACGGTGAGCGAGACGACGCGGGTGGTGGGTGCGGCGATCAGTTCGATCACCGCCTCGGGATCGTCGGGGGCGTAGCGGTAGTCGACGATCGAACCGATCACCCGCGGTTCCCATTTGCCGTCCGGGTGGCGCAGGATCAGGGTGTAGAGGCCGTCCTGGGACGCGAGGGCGTGGCGCATGCGGCGGTCGCCGGGCATGACGCCGACGCCGCAGATGCCCCAGTTGCGGGCGCCGCGTTCGAGCAGCCGGTCGACGTACATCGCCTGATGGGCACGATGGAATCCGCCGACCCCGAAATGCACGATGCCGACGCCGATGTCGCGGCGCGAGTAGGTCGGGCCGGGGACGGGCAGGGCGTTCAGGGTGTTCTCCCCCAGGTCCACTTCGGGGCTCCTTACGTGTCGTCGCCGGGGTGCACCCGCACGACGGTCTTGATGTTGCCGGGTGTCCGGTCGGATTCGAGTGCTTCGGCCGCCCTCTCGAGCGGGAAGCGGGCGGTGACCATCGCGTCGAGGTCGACGCGGCCGGTGGCAGCGAGGGCGATCGCCGTCGGCCAGGTGTGTGCGTAACGGAAGACGCCGGTGAGGACCAGCTCGCGGTTCTGGATCAGCTGGACCGGCAGGTTCATCGTCTCGGCGCCGGAGCCGACGAGGACGACGGTGCCGGCGGGCCGGACCGCCCGCATCGCGGCGGCGACCGCGGCGGGGGCGCCGGAGGCGTCGATGTAGGCGTCGACGTGCAGGTCGCTGACGTCGTCGGTGCGCGGGTCGAGCGTGGCGGTCGCCCCGAACTTCCGGGCCAGCGCGCGCCGGTCCGCGTCGAGGTCGGTGACGACGATGTCGGTGGCGCCGAACGCGCGGGCGACCTGCGCGGTGACGATCCCGATGGGGCCCACGCCAGTGACCAGGACCCGGGAACCGGCGGTGACGCCCGCCTTGCGGACGGCGGCGATGCCCACGGACAGCGGTTCACAGAGGGCGGCGGCGTCGTCGGAGACGGTGTCGGGCACGGGGTGGGCGAATTCCGCCCCGATGGTGACGTAGTCGCAGAAGGCGCCGTCGACGGGTGGGGTGGCGTAGAACCGCATGTGCGGGCAGAGGTTGTAGCGCCCGCGCCGGGTTTCGTCGGTGGTGGGGTCGGGGCGCTGCGGCTCGATGGACACGCGCTGCCCGACCCGGCCGGCGGGGACGCCGGCGCCGACCGCGGCGATCGTGCCGGCGGCCTCGTGGCCGAGGACGAGCGGGGCCTCGACGACGAATTCGCCGATGCGGCCTTCCCGGTAGTAGTGCGTGTCCGATCCGCACACGCCGACGGAGGTGACCCGGACGAGCACGTCGCCGGGTGCGGGTTCGGGGACCGGCCGTTCGCGCATCTCGATCCGTCCGGGTTCGACGAGGACGGCGGCGCGCATGCCGGCCGGGATCGACGGGGGTGTTGTGTGGGTCACATTGCCGATGCTAGCGTACTGAGCAAATGAACGCACCCATGAGCATTTGCTCACGCTGTTCCTCCGAACCAGGAGATGTCGTGACCGTCCCCCACGTGACGAACCAGCCCGCGGCCGCCGCCGCGCCGGAGGAGCTGCGCCTGGCGCTGCGCGCGGCGACGCTGTACTACCTGGACGGCCTCACCCAGGCGGAGGTCGCGACGCGCCTCGGCGTCTCCCGGCCGACCGCGGGACGCCTCGTCGCCCGGGCCCGGGCCCAGGGCCTGGTGCGCATCGAGGTGAACGTGCCAGCCAACCTGCGCGACGACCTGCACGCCGACGAGGAACGCGCCCTCGAGGAGCGCTTCGGCCTGCTCGAGGCCGTCGTCGTCGGCGACGGCGTGGACGCGGCCGGCCCGCTCGACGAGGCCGCCAGCTTCGCGGGTGTCGGACGGGCCGCCGCCGCCCTGATCAGCCGGCGGATCCGCGCGACGGACACCCTCGGATTCACGTGGGGCCCGGAGACCGTGGCCGTCGCGCAGGCCCTGCCGCCGGGCGGGGCGACCTGCGCGACGATCGTCCAGCTCGACGGCGCCGTCACCGCGTCCGACTACCAGACCGGCGCCGAGTACGTGCTCGGACGATGCGCGGAACAGCTGCAGGCCAAGATGGTCCGCCTCCCCGTTCCCCTGTACGCCGACCCCGCGACGGTCGCGTCCATGCGTGCCGACTCGATGATCTCCCGCACCCTGGACATCGGCCGCCGCGCCGACATGATGATGTTCGGCGTGGGGGCGGTGTCCACGTCGACCACCCTGTTCGAGGGCAGCTACCTCGACACCGCCATGCTCGACTCCCTCACCGACCTCGGCGCGGTCGGGGAGATCGCGGGACGGTTCTTCCACGCCGACGGCACGGCCGTCGGCGGGGACCTCGACCGTCGCGCCGTGTCGGTCTCGCTCGACGACATCCGCGCCTGCCCCGGCACGGTCCTCGTCACCGGCGGGGCCGCCAAACACCAGGCCGCGCTCGGGGCGCTGCGCGGCAGCCTGGCCACCATGCTCGTGTGCGACATCGAGTGCGCACGTTGGCTACTCGACCGATAACCCCACCGGAGAGACCGAAGAAGAGGCGACGATCGGTGAACACATCCAGAACGACCACCCGAATGCTGGTGGCCGGAGCGGGGGCGCTCAGCCTCACGCTCACCGGCTGCGCCGGCGCCGGCTCGCTCGGCGCCTCCGACCAGACCGTCACCATCGCGATGGTGTCGAATTCCCAGATGCAGGACGCCCAGCAACTCGCCGCGCAGTTCGAGGCCGAGAACCCGGACATCGACCTGCGGTTCGTCACGCTCTCGGAGAACCAGGCCCGCGCGAAGATCACGGCCTCCACCGCGATGGGCGGCGGCGAGTTCGACGTGGTGATGATCAGCAACTACGAGACCCCGCAGTGGGCGGAGAACGGTTGGCTGACCAACCTCTCCGACTACGCCCGGCAGACGGAGGGCTACGACGAAGACGACTTCATTCCCTCCCTGCGCGAATCGCTGTCCTACGACGGCGACATGTATTCGGTGCCGTTCTACGGCGAGTCCTCGTTCCTGATGTACCGCAAGGACCTGTTCGAGCAGGCCGGCATCGCCCTGTCCCCCACCCCCACATGGGACGAGGTCGCCGCTGCCGCCGCCCGCCTCGACAGCCCCGACACCGCCGGGATCTGCCTGCGCGGCAAGCCCGGCTGGGGTGAGGTGCTCGCCCCGCTGAACACGGTGATCAACACCTTCGGCGGCCGGTGGTACGACGAGAACTGGAACGCGCAGCTCACCAGTCCCGAGGTCGTCGAGGCCGTGCAGTTCTACGTCGACCTGGTGCGCGAGCACGGCCAGCCGGGCGCCGCCACCAGCGGTTTCAGCGAATGTGCCACGCAGCTCGCCCAGGGCCGCGTCGCGATGTGGTACGACTCCACGTCGGCGGTCTCCACCCTCGAGGACCCCGCGTCGAGCAACGTGGTCGGAAAGATCGGGTACGCGCCGGCACCGATCCGGGTCAAGGACGACGCGGGCTGGCTCTACAGCTGGTCGCTCGGCATCCCCGTCGACAGCGACAACGCGGACTCGGCGTGGCGGTTCGTCTCGTGGATGACGAGCAAGGAGTACCTGCGCACCGTCGGCGAGACCCTCGGCTGGGAGCGGGTGCCGCCCGGCAGCCGGCTGTCCACCTACGAGATCCCCGAATACCGTGAGGCCGCAGCCGCTTACGGGCCGCTCACCCTCCGGTCCATCGAGAACGCGTCCCCGGACGCCCCGACGGTCGAGCCGGTGCCCTACACCGGCGTCCAGTTCCTGGCCATCCCCGAGTTCCAGGACCTCGGAACCCGCGTGAGCCAGCAGATCAGCGCCGCGATCGCCGGTCAGAAGACCGTCACCGAAGCGCTGGAACAGGCCCAGGAGTACGCCGACGTCGTCGGTGCCACCTACCGGGAGGATCAACAATGACAACCGTGGCAGTCGGCGCACCCACCGCCGACGACTCGGAACGCATCCGCCGGGTGCGGGAAGCCAAGAGCGACGCGGTCTCCCGCGCGGAAGGCTGGCGCCGCCGGGGGCCCCTGCTGCCGGCCCTGATCTTCATGATCGTGGTCACGCAGATTCCGTTCGTGTTCACCCTCTACTACTCCACGCAGTCGTGGAACCTGGTGCGCCCGGGCTCGCGCAGCTTCGTGGGCCTGCAGAACTACGCGGACGTCTTCCGCGACAGCCAGTTCCGCGAGGTCGCCGTCAACACCGTGATCCTCATCGTCGGCACCGTGCTGATCTCCGTCGTGCTGGGCCTGCTGCTCGCGCTGCTGCTCGACCGGGTCTTCCTCGGTCGCGGCATCGTCCGCACCCTGCTCATCACGCCGTTCCTGGTCACCCCCGTCGCGGGAGCGCTGATGTGGAAGACCGCGATGTTCGATCCCGTGTTCGGCATCGTCAACTTCGTGCTCTCCCCGTTCGGCGTCGGGCAGATCGACTGGGTCAGCCGCTACCCGCTCGCCGCGGTGATGGCCAACCTGGTGTGGCAGTGGACCCCGTTCATGATGCTGCTCATCCTGGCCGGGCTGCAGTCCATGCCGCGTGACACCCTCGAGGCCGGCCGGGTCGACGGGGCCGGCGCCTTCGCCCTGTTCCGCGAGCTGACGCTGCCGCACCTGCGGCGGTTCATCGAACTCGGCGCCGTGCTCGGCGCGATCCACCTGGTCAACACGTTCGACGCCATCTACATGATGACCCAGGGCGGACCGGGCACCGCCAGCTCCAACCTGCCGTTCTACATCTACCAGCGGGCGTTCCTCGGCTTCGACATCGGCCAGGCCGCCGCCATGGGCGTGGTGGTCGTCGTCGCCACCATCGTCGTGGCCACCGTCGCGCTGCGGCTGATCTTCACATCGTTCACGGGCAAGGAGGAGGCCGCCTGATGAGCACCACCGCCCCCACCACACACCAGCTCCCCGCACCGGAAACCGTCCCGGCACGTCCCCGGAAACGCAAGCACCGCAAGGCAAATCCATGGGGCGTCGTCGCCTGGATCGCCGCCCTGGGGTTCTTCTTCCCGGTGTTCTGGATGGTGCTCACCGCCTTCAAGCAGGAGGCCGACGCCTACTCCGATCCACCGAAGTTCTTCTTCACTCCCACCCTCGACCAGTTCCGCGCGGTGTTCGACACCGGCGTCGGTGTCAGCCTGCTCAACTCGGCGTTCGCCACCGGCGTGTCGACGATCCTCGTCCTGCTGCTCGGCGTGCCCGCCGCGTTCGCCCTGTCGCTGCGGCCGGTGCGCAAGACCAAGGACGCCCTGTTCTTCTTCATCAGCACGAAGATGCTGCCGATCGTCGCCGCGATCATCCCGCTGTACGTGATCGTCGCGAACATCGGTCTGCTCGACAATATTTGGGCCCTGATCATCCTCTACACCGCGATGAACCTGCCGATCGCGGTGTGGATGATGCGCTCGTTCTTCCTCGAGGTGCCGGGCGAGCTGCTCGAGGCCGCGAGCATGGACGGCGCCGGTCTGTGGACGTCGGTGCGGGAGGTGATCCTGCCGCTCGTCTCGCCCGGCATCGCCGCCACCGCTCTGATCTGCGTCATCTTCTCCTGGAACGAATTCTTCTTCGCCGTCAACCTCACGGCGGTGCAGGCGCAGACGATTCCCGTGTTCCTCGTCGGCTTCATCACCGGCGAGGGCCTGTACTGGGCTCGCCTGTCCGCGGCCGCGACGATGGCGGCGCTGCCCGTCGTCCTCGCCGGCTGGGTCGCCCAGAACAAGCTCGTGCGCGGCCTGTCGTTCGGCGCAATCAAGTAACTCTCCCGATCACTTTCGAAGGAATCGTCATGGCCGAGATCACCTACCGCAACGCGTCGTGCATCTACGAGAACTCCGACACCCTCGCCGTCGACTCGCTGAACCTGGACATCCAGGACGGGGAGTTCGTCGTCCTGGTCGGACCGTCCGGCTCCGGCAAGAGCACCGCGCTGCGGATGCTCGCCGGACTCGAGGACATCGACGAGGGCTCGATCAGCATCGGCGGCCGCGACATGGTCGGCGTGCCGTCGAAGGACCGTGACATCGCGATGGTCTTCCAGAACTACGCCCTGTACCCGAACAAGACCGTCGCCGAGAACATGGGCTTCGCGCTGAAGATGCGCGGCGTGAGCGCCGACGAACGGCGGCGCAAGGTCGAGCAGGCGGCGAAGCTGCTCGACCTCACCGACTACCTGGACCGCAAGCCCGCCAAGCTCTCCGGCGGCCAGCGGCAGCGCGTCGCGATGGGCCGGGCGATCGTCCGCGAACCGCAGGTGTTCTGCATGGACGAACCGCTGTCCAACCTCGATGCCAAGCTGCGGGTGCAGACCCGCACCCAGATCGCCGCGCTGCAAAGGCGTCTCGGCACCACCACGGTGTACGTCACGCACGACCAGGTCGAGGCGATGACCATGGGCGACCGGGTGGCGGTGCTGCGCGGCGGCACGCTGCAGCAGTTCTCCTCCCCCACCGAGCTGTACGACCGGCCCGCCAACGCGTTCGTCGCCGGGTTCATCGGCTCGCCCGCGATGAACCTGCTCGACGCGCGGATCGTCGACGGCGGCGTGCAGATCGGCAGCACCGTCGTCGACGTCGAACGGGACCGCATCGCCTCGCTGCACCGCGCCGGCCTCGAGACCGTCACCGTCGGGATCCGGCCCGAACAGCTGGAGATCACGGACGGCGACGGCGTCGAGGCCATCGTCGACCTCGTCGAGGAACTCGGCAGCGAGTCGTACGTGTACACCCGCGTCGCGCGCAGCGACACCACCCTCGTCGCGCGGTCGCTGACCCGCACCCCGGCCCGGCTCGCGGACACGATCCGGCTGCGCAAGCGGGAGGGCTCGGTGCACCTGTTCCATCCGGAGACGGGCGAACGCGTCGGCGACTGACCGGCCGGCGGTGAACCTGCGCCGGAACCGGCGGTGAACCTGCGCCGGAACCGGCGGGGGTCGGTACGGTCGGGACGTGCTCTTCTCGACGATCGTCGCCACCTCACGGGCCGTCGGCACCACCCGGTCGCGACGGACCAAGGTGGAAGAACTGCGCAGCCTCCTCGCCGTCCTCGACCCCGTGGAGGTCGAGCCCGCGGTGTCGTGGCTGGCGGGCGAGCCCCGCCAGGGCCGCATCGGCGTGGGCTGGCGCACCCTCGCCGGGGCCCGCGTCGACCCGGCCGACGCGCCGTCGCTGACCGTCTCCGACGTCGACCGGGCCTTCACCGAGCTCGCCGGTCTGGCCGGGACCGGATCGACGGGGCGGCGCCGCGAACTGCTCGCCACGCTGCTCGGCGCGGCCACCACCGCCGAGCAGGAGTTCCTGGTGCGGCTGCTCACCGGGGATCTGCGGCAGGGCGCGCTCGAGGGCGTGATGACCGACGCGGTGGCCGCCACGGCCGGTCTGCCCGCCGAGACGGTGCGCCGGGCGTTCATGCTCTCCGGGCAACTGTCCGTGACGGCGGCCGCCGCGCTCACCGGCGGCGCCGACGCGCTCACCGCGTTCCGTCTCGAGGTGGGCCGGCCGATCAGGCCGATGCTCGCCTCTCCCGCGCCGTCCCTCGCCGACGCCTACAGCCGGTTCGGCGGCGACGTCAGCGTCGAATACAAGCTCGACGGCGCCCGCATCCAGGTGCACCGCCACGACGAGACGGTGCGGGTGTTCACCCGCACCCTGCGCGAAATCACCGGCAGCGTACCGGAACTCGTCGATCTGGTCGCCGCGCTGCCGTGCACGTCGGTGGTGCTCGACGGCGAGACCCTGGCGCTCGACCCCGCGGGCCGGCCCCGGCCGTTCCAGGAGACCATGAGCCGCTTCGGCGCCGAGTCCGCCCACGATCTGTTGCTGCACCCGTACTTCTTCGACTGCCTGCACCTCGACGGCGTCGACCTGCTCGACGCACCGCTCGCCGAGCGTCTCGACGCCCTGCAGCGGGTCGCCCCCGAGCACCGGATCCCGGGCGTGCTGCAGCCGGACGACGCCGCAGCCAAGGCCCAGTTCGAGGCCGCGCTCGCCGCCGGACACGAGGGCGTCGTCGTCAAGGACCTCACCGCGCCCTACGCGGCGGGCCGGCGTGGCCGCGCCTGGCAGAAGGTCAAGCCGGAGCACACCCTCGACCTGGTGGTGCTCGGCGCCGAGTGGGGCTACGGCCGCCGCACCGGGTACCTGTCCAATCTCCATCTGGGCGCGCGGGACCCGGACGGCGGTGAACCGATCATGGTCGGCAAGACGTTCAAGGGGCTGACCGACGCGCTGCTGCAATGGCAGACCGAGGAATTCCCGCGTCACGAACGCAGCCGCGACGCACACGCGGCGTACCTGCGACCGGAGCTGGTCGTGGAGATCGAACTCGACGGCGTGCAGGTCAGCCCGCGCTACCCCGGCGGGGTGGCGCTGCGATTCGCGCGGGTGGTGCGCTACCGCCCCGACAAGACGGCTGCCGAGGCGGACACGATCGACGCGGTGCGGGCGCTGCTGCCGGCGACGGATTCCGGTTAGCGCCCCGCACTTCCGCCCGATACCGGATGTCGCTCGTGGCCGGTCATGCCCGCCCCTGGGCGAGCGACTCGACCACGGTGGCGAACATGGTGGACTTGATGACACCGAGGGTGCCGGGGTCTTTCCCCACGAGCGGGGTGACGAGCTCGACGGCGGCATCCAGGACGGTACCCTCGCCGGCTGTGCGGTCGACCAGGCCGGCAGCCTCGGCCTCGAGGCCGCCGTAACGGTGCCCGGTGGTCATCGCGGTGACTGCAGTCTGCGGGGTCAGCTTGGCCTGGATCAGGGCGGCCATGCCCGGCGTGAACGGGATGTGGATGTCGACCTCGGGGAAGCAGTAGTAGCCCGGTCGGCGCGCATCACCCGGTAGTCGTGCGCGATGCCGAGCATGGCGCCCGCCCCGAACGCGTGCCCGACCACCGCGGCGACTGTCGGCAACGGGAAGGTGAGGATGCGGCTGAACAGCGCCTGCACCCGGCCGACGTACCACTGCGCCCGATCACCGTGCGCCGTCAACCATTCCAGGTCCAGGCCGTTGGAGTAGAACTTCCCCGTCGCCGTGGTGACGAGCGCGTGCGCGTTCTGCTGCGCTTCGTCGAGGAGGCGGTCGACGGTGTCGAGCCAGTCCGGGGAGAACCGGTTCTCGTCGTCGCCGAGGTCGAGGACGGCGATCTTGTCCCGGTAGGTCAGAGTGGCAGTCATCGAGAACCTTTCGTGTGGCCGCCGCGCCGGGGCGGCGCCGGCGGAGGATCGAGGGCGAGAACCGCACGGACCGCGGCCTCGAGGCGTTGCCGCAAGGCGGTGTCGGGGACACGCCGACGCCGGAGCAACAGCCCTGTGGGCAGACCGACGACGCAGTCCTCGACGACCGCGACCGCACGCGCGTCGCCGCGGCCCCACAACGTCCGAGTCAGGCGAACGAGCAGCGCGACCAGAACCGAATCGAGCCGGCTCAACTCTGCGGCGACATCCTCCGGCAGGTCGGACCCGAGCAACTCGTCGCGCCGGACGGTGAGCAGAAGACGCGAGGACTCGGGGAAGCGGGCGGCGAACGCCGCCGGGGTATCGGCAGCTGCGACGACGGCGTCGACCCCGACGGCCCAGCCCGGCGCCGAGGCGGAGCCGAGAACCTCGTCGACCGCCGCGTGTTGCAGGTCGAGGAAGCGGTGGGCCGCGCGCAACCAGGCCCGGCCGACCAGCCCGCCTCGTGAGCCGAACGCGTGATACAGAGCGCCGTTCGACATCCCCGTGGCCGCGGCGACCGCACGCAGCGTCACCGCACTCGCGCCACCCTCCACCACCAGACTTTCGGTGGTGTCGAGAACCTCGTCGAGGTCATGGATGCGGGGGCGGGGCACAGCGGGACAATAACAGAACATGCGCTCTATTACTAGGCGGTAACCGCGGGGTGGCGATCGGCTGCGCTGCCGAACCGCGGCCGGCCGTGCCGCGTCGCGTCGCGGACGGAGGCCCCCGTTTCGCTGTCGGTGAATACCCCGGCCCCGGCGCCGGCATCGTGCGAGACTTCGGGGCATGTCAGCAGCGGACCGGCCCGCCGTCGCGGATCTCGACGCCCGGCGCCGACAGCACCGTGCCAAGCGGCCGCGGCCCGAGCGCCTGCTGCGCGAGGTCTACGGGGAGATCCTGCGCGACGAACGCCGGGATCAGGACCGCAGCCTCGCCGACGTCGCGGCCGCGGTCGGCATGTCCAAGCAGTACCTGTCCGAGATCGAGCGCGGCCGCAAGGAGCCGTCGTCGGAGGTGCTGCGCTCGGTGTGCGGCGCGCTGCACCTGCCCGTCGAGCACCTGCTCTCGCGCGGGATCCGGCGGTTGACCGCCGCGCGAGTGAACGCGCAGGTCGAGCGGGTGCGCGACCCGCGCGTGGAGCTGTGCGCCGCCTGAGCCCCGGTCCCGCTGAGCGGAACCCGTGGTATCGCCCGTCGCTTCGGGGCTGGAGAATCCGCGTCCGACCCGACGATCCCCCACTGCCGAGGAGACGAGCATGGATGCCGCCGGCCGTTTCGAGAACAAGGTCGCCTTCGTCACCGGCGCAGCCCGCGGCCAGGGCCGCGCCGAGGCGGTGCAGTTCGCCCGGGAGGGCGCCGACATCATCGCGATCGACGCGTGCATCGATTTCGCCTCGACCGCCTACCCGGGCGCCACGGAGGAGGATCTCGCGGAGACCGTGCGGCTGGTCGAGACGACCGGGCGTCGCATCGTCGCCACGACCGCGGACGTGCGGGACTTCGACGCGCTCTCGCGGGCACTCGCCGACGGCGTGGACCGGCTCGGCCGGCTCGACGTGGTCGTCGCCAACGCCGGCATCTGCTCGGGCGCGCTGTCGTGGGAGATCACCCTCGAGCAGTGGCGCGAAACGGTGGACGTCAACCTCACCGGAGTGTTCCACACCGCGAAGGCCGCCGTGCCCTACCTGATCGAGCAGGGCGAGGGCGGCGCGGTCGTCTTCACCAGTTCCGTCTCGGGTCTCAAGGGCACCCCGTTCACCGGCCACTACGTCGCGACGAAGCACGGCATCACCGGACTGGCGAAGACGATGGCGAACGAACTCGGCGAGCACCGGATCCGGGTCAACACCGTCCACCCGGCCGGGGTGGAGACCGGCATGAAGGTCAGCGACCTGCACCCGCTGATCGCGAAGTACGCGACCACTCTCGGCCCGATCTACATGAACTCCCTGCCGTACGAGATCCTGCAGCCCGAGGACGTCGCGGCCGTCGTAGCGTGGGTGTGCTCGGACGAGGCGAAGTACATCACCGGCGCGCAGATCCCGGTCGATCTGGGGAACCTGATCCGCTGAGCGCCCCCACCCAACGTGGCCGAATGTCACACCGCTTCGATCCGAGCGAACGCATGTCACATTCGGCCACCCGAAGGGGGGAGTGCACCCTGCGGCCCGGCCACTACGGCTCGCGGTCGACGATCAGCTCGTCGGCGAGCCCGTAGTCGATGGCCTCCTGCGCGGTGAAGACGCGGTCCCGATCGGTGTCCTTGCGCAGGCGCGCCGGGTCCTGACCGGTGTGCTCGGCAAGGATCTCCTCGGTCTGCGCGCGGATCCGCAACACCTCTGCGGCCTGGAGCGACAGGTCCGAGATCGTGCCCTGCCCCTGCGTCGACGGCTGGTGCAGCAGCACCCGCGAGTGGGCGAGCACGAAGCGCCGGCCCGGTGCTCCGGCCGCGAGCAGCACCGCCGCCGCGGACGCGGCCTGACCCATGCAGTACGTGGCGACGGGCGGCCGCAGGAACCGCATCGTGTCGTACACGGCCATCATCGCGGTGCTCGACCCACCGGGCGAATTGATGTAGAGGCCGATCTCCCGATCGGGCGACTCGGCTTCGAGGTGCAGCAGCTGGGCCATCACGACGTTCGCGACGCCGTCGTCGATCTCCGTGCCCAGAAAGATGATTCGCTCGTTCAGCAGCCTGCTGAACACGTCGAAGGACCGCTCCCCCGCCGGCGTCCGTTCGATCACGTGCGGAATCGTGTACTGGGACATGATCACAACCCCATCCGGCGACCGGCCGCGAACGGGGCGAGCTGACCGAACGAGTCGACCACTGCGTCGACGATGCCGTACTCGCGGGCCTGCTCGGGCGTGAACCACCGGTCCCGGTCGCTGTCGGCGGCGATCTGCTCCACCGGGCGCCCGGTCTCGGCCGCCAGGATCTCCTCGGACTGGCGCTTCATGTATTCCCAGTTGTCGGCCTGGATGGCGATGTCGATCGCGGTGCCGCCGATCCCCGCCGACGGCTGATGCATCATGATGCGACTGTGCGCCAAGGCGATCCGCTTGCCGTGCGTGCCGGCGGCGAGCAGCACCTGCCCCATGCTCGCGGCGAACCCGAGAGCCACGGTGACCACGTCGTTCGGAATCAGCTTCATGGTGTCGTAGATCGCCAGCCCGGCGAGGACCGATCCGCCCGGCGAGTTGATGTAGACGACCACGTCGCGTTCGGTGTCGGCCGTGGCGAGCAGGACGAGTTCGGAGCAGACCCGTTCGGCGGTGTCGTCGTTCACCTCCCCGGTCAGCAGCACTGTGCGGTGCTGGAAGAGCCGGTCGGCGAGTTGGTCGCGGTAGTTCAGCGGTGGTGTGGTGATCATGACCGTCATCCTGGCGCCGGCTCCGCGCGCCGGGGCGCTTCGTCTGCCGACGGCAGACACAGGTGATGTTGCAGGGGCGCGACCGGCGGATACGCTCCGGAGGTGACCTGGTCCCTGGAGTTGGTGCCCACCGCCGTCGGGGTGGCACTGCTCGTCGGGACGACGACCGCGGTGCTGTGGGGCTACCGCGCCCCGCATCAGTTCGCGCCGGCGATCGCGGTGCTGCGGGGCGCCGTGCAACTGGCCCTGATCAGCGTGGTGCTGTCCGGGGTGATCACGAATCCGATCTGGGTGGGCGCCGCCCTGCTCGTCATGTTCACCGTGGCGGCTCTCACCGCATCGCGCCGGATCGGCTGGAGCCCGGGACACGTGGCCCTCGTATCCGGTGCGATGGCGCTCGGGATCGCCGTGACGCTCACGATCGTCTTCGTCACCGGCGCCATCGAGTTCTCCCCGCGGTACGTGCTGGCCATCGGCGGCATCGTCGTCGGCAACGCCATGACGATCGCGACCCTCGCCGGGCGGCGCTTCACGGAACTGACCGGGGACAACTGGGACACCGTCGAGGGCTGGCTCGCGCTCGGTGCGACGCCGCGGCAGTCCACCCGCGAGCTCACGCGCCTGGCCGTCCACTCGGCGCTGATCCCGTCGACGGACCAGACCAAGACCACCGGGCTGGTGACGCTGCCGGGCGCCTTCGTCGGCGCGATCTTCGGGGGTGTGTCCCCGCTCGAGGCCGGACGCTTCCAGATCGTGGTGCTCGCCGCGATCATGGCCGCCGGAACGATCACCGCCGTCGTCCTCGTCTCCGGTCTGGCACCGGTCCGTACCCGGCCCGGCCTGCCGGACTGATCTCCGCAGCGCCCCGGACCGGGTGGCCGGGGGGCGTAGGATCGCAGGCAACCACTCGGTGCACGTTCGGTCGCCGCAGGGAGCGAGGATGGGCCCGTCGACGGTGCTCGACCACGCGCGGGCAGCGTTCCACGCGCGGGACTGGACGCGGGCGTTCGACGCGTTCCGCGCCGCCGACGCGCACGAGCCCCTCACCGCCGACGACCTCGACCTGTTCGCACGGTCGGCGTATCTGGTCGGCCGGGACGACGACTGCGCGACGCTGTGCGAACGTGCGTTCTCGGCCCATCTCGACGCCGACGACCCCGAGCGGGCCGGACGCAGTGCCTTCTGGCTCTGCTTCCTGCTGATGAACCGTGGTGAGGTGGCGCGCGCCGGCGGCTGGCTCGCCCGGGCCCAGCACCTGAGCGAGCCCGGACGCCCGGACTGCGCGACGCGCGGCTTCCTGCTGCTGCCGGCGGCGGTGCAGGACATGCATGCGAACCGCCCGGCCGACGCCCTGCCCGCGTTCACCGCCGCCCAGGAAATCGGCCGGTCCTGCGGCGACGCCGACCTCGTCGCGCTGAGCACCCTCGGCATCGGGCAGTGCCGGATCCTGCTCGGCGACGTCACCGGCGGTCTCGGCACGCTGGACGAGGTGATGGTCGGCGTGACCCTCGAAGAGGTCTCGCCGGTCGTGGCCGGCCTGGTGTACTGCGCGGTGATCGAGGCCTGCCAGGGCACGTTCCAACTGCAGCGGGCCAGGGAATGGACGCGGGCACTCGGCCGCTGGTGCGACGCCCAACCCGGCCTCGTCCCGTTCCGTGGACAGTGCCTCGTACACCGCGCGGAGATCCTGCAACTGGAGGGCGCCTGGACGGAGGCCATGGACCTGGCCCGGCTCGCCTTCCGTCGGCTGTCGGACCCACCGGGGCAACCGGCCGTCGGCATGGCCCTGTACGAACAGGGTGAACTGCACCGGCTGCGCGGCGAGTTCGACGAGGCCGAGGACGCCTACCGCCGCGCGGGCCGGCTGGGCCGCGAGATCCAACCGGGCATGGCGCTGTTGCGTCTGCGTCAGGGCGACCCCGACGCGGCGCTCGCCGGGATCCGGCGGGCGCTCGGCGAATCGCTTCCCCTCTATCGTCCGCGGCTGCTGGCGGGCCACGTGGAGGTCGCGCTCGCCGTCGGCGACGTCGCGGCCGCGCGCCGCAGCGCCGACGAACTCGCGGCGCTGGCCCGCGAACAGGACGCTCCGGCGTTGAGCGCGATCGCCGAGCAGGTCACCGGGGCCGTCCTGCTCGCCGAGGGCGCACCGCGCGCCGCCCTCGACCGGCTGCGCCGCTCGTGCGGGCTCTGGCGCGGGTTCGAGGCGCCCTACGAGTGCGCGCGGGTGCGGGTGCTGCAGGGCCGCTGCTGTGATGCGCTCGGCGATGCCGAGTCGGCGCGGCTCGAGTACGAGGCCGCGGCGGCGACGTTCCGGGACCTGCACGCCGAGCCGGACCTGCGGGACCTCGCGCGAGTGCCGACGCGGCCGGCCGCGCGGGGCCGGCTGACCCCGCGCGAGGTCGAAGTGCTGCGGGCCGTCGCCACCGGGAAGACCAACCGGGCCGTGGCCCGTGAACTCGTGTTGAGCGAGAAGACCGTGGCACGGCACCTGAGCAACATCTTCACCAAGCTCGACGTGTCCTCCCGGGCGGCCGCGACGGCATACGCGTACGAGCACCACCTGCTCTGAGCTGCACAGAATGACCCATCCGGGTTCTCGGCCGGCTACATAGTTCGCCCGACGCGGCCGATGCCGGCGGCGCCTAACGTCGTCCGTCCAGACCCCTCGAGCCAGGAGTTCCCCATGACCACCGACAGTGCACCCCGACTGATCGACACCGTCGTGATCGGCGCGGGCCAGGCGGGTCTGTCCGCCGGCTACCACCTCGCCCGGCGCGGCCGCTCTTTCCTGATCGTCGACGCGAACCGGCGGATCGGCGACAACTGGCGCAGCCACTGGGATTCGCTGCGCCTGTACAGCCCCGCCGGATACGACGGCCTGCCCGGCATGCCGTTCCCCGGCGATCCGCACCGGTTTCCGACGAAGGACGACGTCGCAAACTATCTCGAGGCATACGCCGCGCGGTTCGATCTCCCCGTCGCGGGCGGCACCCGGGTGCGTCGGCTCTCACGCGACGGCGACCGCTTCCTCCTCGACTGCGGCGAGATGCGGATCGAGGCCGGCAACGTCGTCGTCGCGACCGGCACGTTCGGCCGCACCCCAAGCATCCCGGAATTCGCGGCGGAGCTGGACCCGCGGATCGTGCAGCTGCACTCGAGCGAATACCGTAATCCGACGCAGCTGATCGACGGCCCGGTGCTCGTGGTGGGCGCCTCCCACTCCGGCGGCGACCTCGCCTACGAGGTGGCGACGTCCCATCCGACGATCCTGTGCGGCCGCGACACCGGGCAGCTCCCGGTGCGGATCGAGAGCCGCCGGATGCGGGTGCTCTTCCCGGTCCTGTGGTTCGTGTGGGGCCACGTGCTCTCCGTCCGCACCCCGCTCGGCCGGAAGGTGCGTGAACACGAACGCCGGCACGGCGCACCGCTGTTGCGGGTCAAGCGGGAGGATCTCGCCGAGCTCGGCGTCGAACGGATCACCGAACGGGTCACCGGGGTCGTCGACGGCCGTCCGGTCCTCGCCGGCGGGCGCGTCCTCGACGTGACGAACGTGTTGTGGTGCACCGGTTTCCGCCAGGTTTACGACTGGATCGACCTGCCGGTGCTCGGCCCGGACGGCTGGCCGCTCGAGGAGCACGGGGTGGTGACCGACATCCCCGGCCTGTACTTCACCGGGCTGTGCTTCCAGTCGTCGTTCCGCTCGATGCTCGTGGGCGGGGCCGGCGCGGACGCCGGGCACGTCGTCCGGCACCTGGTCGAGCACCGCGCGCCCGTCCCCGCTGGGGTTCCGACCCGATTCGGCGCTCCGGCGCACGGCCGTTCATACGGCTCGTCGGGGACCTACGCTACGTCCAGCCGGCGAGTGTCTCGGCTGCTGCCCGGTAGTCGATCGTCCCGGTAGAGACGGCGATCACCAGGTCGTACGCGTCGTCATCCGGCGCGTCGAGATCGAGCCCGTTGAGGCCGTAGAAGACGAACACCGCCATCCACGAGAGCCGCGTGTTGCCGTCGACCAGAGGATGGTTCCGCGCGATCGATTCGAGCAGCACCGCGGCCTTCTCGTGGATCGACGGATAGGCATCACGCCCGAAAAGCGAGGAGCGAGGTCGGTGCGCAGCCGAATCCAGGAGACCGAGATCGCGAATGTGCGGCACTCCCAGATCCGCCGCAAGCGCGAGCAGATCCTCGAGTTCCAGGTACTCGACGTTCACTGAGCCAATCGGTCGAGCAGCGCAGCGTATCGCTCCCGGCCGTCACGGGACAACGCCTGCACCCGCGTGTCCCGCACGCGCCGCGCCGCCGCCTCCGTGATGGCACGCACCGTCGCCTCGTGCTTACTCACACCGTCGGCCTCCGCCAACAGCGCAAGTGCTCGCTCCTGCTCTTCGGTCAACCGGAGTGTCATGGCCATGAGTCCGATGCTACCACTTTGGTATCACCGGACGGCTCGAGGGCCCGGCAGCTGCCGGCGCAGGCCGCTGGCTCGCAGCACCCGACGCTCGACCCCGGCGCGGACGGCTTCCTCGGTGCCGATCAGGCGCACGTGACCGCGCGCCCGGGTGATCGCGGTGTACAGCAATTCGCGGGTCAACAAAGAGGATTCGGGTGGGGGCAGGATCACCGAGACCGTGCCGTACTGGCTGCCCTGGCTGCGGTGGATCGTCATCGCGTATACGGTCTGCACGGCCGACAGCTGGCTCGGGTGGAGCCGGAACGGCTCCTTGCCGCGCGCGAACGCCGCGACGGGTTCGCCGTCGGCGGCGACGACCACGACGCCGGTGTCGCCGTTGTAGATGCGGGTCTCGTGGTCGTTGGCGGTGACGAGCAGCGGCTGACCCGGGTACCAGCGCTCGGCGTCGAGCCGCCGGCCGGTGTCGGTGGCGATCCACTCCATCGCCCGCCGCGCCCACCACTGCACCCCGTACGGTCCCTCGCGGTGTGCGCACAGCAGGCGGTGCGTCTCGAACTGCTCGAGCGCAGTCACGGCGTCGCCCGCGACGGCGGCGGCGGTGACGGTCGCGGCGGTGGTGACGACGTCGTGCCGCAGGGCCTCCAGGTCGTTCGGCGCGTGGAAGGACACCTCGGTGCCACCGCCCTCGAGAATCCGCATCACCGCGTCGGCGTCGCCCTCCCGCACGGCGACGGCCAGGTGTGCGATGTCGCCACCGAACCGCCGGCCGCGGCTGAGCCGGATCACGCCGCCGCGCAGCCGGTTCCGTTCCCCCGGCGAGAGCGCCGCCTCGGCGGGGTCGTCGCCGGCGTCGAGGTCGGGTCCGACGACGCGGCCGAGAACGGGGTTTCCCGCGGCGGTGACGGGACGGGCGACGAGGTCGGCCAGGACGGCGCCGGCGTCGACGGAGGTCAGCTGGTCGGGGTCGCCCACCAGGATCAGGCGGGTGCCGGGGCGGACGGCCTCGAGCAGCCGGCACATCATGGTCAGCGACACCATCGACGTCTCGTCGACGACCACGACGTCGTAGGGCAGGTGGTTGCCGGCGTGGTAGCGATACCGGGTGCGGCCGCGCTGCCAGCCGAGCATGCGGTGCAGGGTCATCGCGGACAGGTCGGCGCGCAGGCCCAGCGGCTCGGCCTGCTCGCGGACGGATTCCTGCAGCCGGGCCGCGGCCTTGCCGGTGGGCGCGGCCAATCCGATGCGCAGGGCGGGGCCGTGCAGCGTGGTCAGGAGCGCCAGGATCCGGGCGACGGTGTGGGTCTTGCCGGTGCCCGGCCCGCCGGCGATGACCGTGGTCCACCCGGTGGCGGCCAGCGCCGCGGCGATGCGCTGCCGATCCGGTGCGGCGGCCGGGCGGCCGGGGTCGTGCTGGTCCCGGAACAGCTCCCGCAGCCCCCGCTCGAGCGTCTGCTCGTCGACGACGGGATGACCGAGCCCGCGGGCGTCGAGGATCTGCCGGACCGTCTCCTCCTGACGGAAGTAGCGCTCGAGGTACAGCAGCGGGCCGTCGGCGGTGTCCACCAGGCGCAGCGGGCGCAGCGGGCCGCGGTCGCCGCCGACGACGAGCGGACTGCGGCGCAACCCGGCGACGACGGCGTCGTCGTCCGGCCACGGCAGCGCCGCGAGATCCACCTCTGCGGCCTCGTCGACGGTGACCTCCCGCAACCGGGTCAGGTCCAGGCACACCGAACCGGCACGCACGGCGCGCACGGCCAACGCGGTCGCGAGGTGCACGTCCTCGGCGGTCTCCCCGGACAGCTGGGCCAGCCGCAGCGCGACGTGCACGTCGGCGGCCGCGAGCACCCCGGCCTCGTTGAAGACCCGCAGGGCCCCCTTGCCACGCTGGGCCACCTGGGCGTTCGTCACGGGACCTCCTTGCCTGCCAGCAGGTCGGACAGTTCGGCGACGAGGGCGGGCGGCGGCGCCCAGTCGAACACGCCGCAGCCCGCGGGGGTGTCCGGGCCGACCATGCCGCGCACGAACAGGTACTGCACGCCGCCGAGGTGCACGGCCGGGTCGTACCCGGGCAGCCGCCACCGCAGATACCGGTGCAGGGCAACGGCATACAGCAGCGCCTGCATCGGGTAGTGGGCGCGCAGCATCTCCTCGGCCATCCGGTCCCGGGTGTAGTGGGCGGTGGTGAGCTCCTCCGGCCCGAGCCGGTTCGTCTTGTAGTCGACGATCACGAATCGCGGCTCGGTGCCGTGGATCCGCAGGACCGAATCGATGCTGCCGGTGAGGTAGCCGCGCAGCGGGGTCGGCTCGAGGATGCCCACGAGATCGGCGTAGGACGCGAACGGGTCGCCGGCGGGCAGGTGGGCACGCAGCAGCCGGGCGACACCGTCGAGGGTGACGGTGGTGGCGACGGGGTCGTCACCCCCGGCGAGGGGCAGCTCGAAGTCGAGTTCGGCGAGCCGGTCGGCGGGAGCGATGTCGGCGAGCGTGCCCGCGCCCCCGGCGAGCGGGGTGCGCAGGACCGGCAGCAGGGCCTCGGCCAGCTCCTCGGGGTCGACGTCGGAGAATTGTTCGGCGACGGTGTCGCGGCAACAGCGCAGCAGTTCCGCCCCGAGGTCGGCGGCCGCGGTGTCGACGACCTCGAGCACCGCGTGCACGAGGGTGCCGAACACGGCCCCGCCGGGCAGCGGGTTCATCGGGGACGCGATGCCGTCGTCCGCCGCGTCGGCCGGCAGCAGCGGGGGTTCCTCGGGTTCGTCGGTCTTCGCGGGCTGTTCGGCCTCGGCGCCCGCGCCGGGCCCCTCGTGGGCAGCGGCGGTGAGGGCGGTGTAGGAGGTGCGCCGCCAGGCGTCGTCGAGCTCGCGGTCGAAGCGGGCGGCCTCGAGTTCCACGACGGTCTCGTGCGGCCGCACCCACGTGACGGCGGGGATCGGCGCCGATCCGACGGCCTCGACGGACGCCGTGCCTGCGGCCCGGCCGGCCCACCCGGTCAGCTGCTGCGCCACGATCGGGTCCTCGGGCACGCGCGCCTTGTGGGCGATCTCGGAGGTGCCCGGCACGCGGCCGAAGAGCATGCGGTGCAGCGGGGCACCGGAGGTGCTGTACCCCGGAGCCCACCACAGCACCAGGTGACAGCGGGCGCGGGTCAGCGCGACGTAGAGCAGGCGCAGTTCCTCGCCGGCCACCTCCTCGTCGTGGCGCCGGCGGCGCTCGCCGTAGCCCGCGCTGCCCTCGCCGCCGACGTCGAGGACGCGGCGGCCGTCGTCGTCGTGGAGCAGGAGCCGGTCGGGTTTCGACCGGACGCCCGACTCCCACGCGAACGGCACGTACACGACGGGGAATTCGAGGCCCTTGCTGGCGTGGACGGTGAGCACCTGCACCGCGGCGGCGTCGCTGTCGAGGCGGCGGCTGCGGTCGGCGCGGGCCGTGCCCGCCTCGGCGATCCGTTCCGTCAGCCAGCGGGTCAGCGCCGTGACACCCAGCGCCTCGGCCGACGCGGTCTCGTCGAGCAGTTGCGCGAGGTGCCGCAGATCGGTCAGTTCCCGCTCGCCGCCCGGCCATCCCAGCAGCCGCGGTTCGAGGTCGCAGAACGCGGCGAGGCGCTCGAAGAGCGCGGCGAAGCCGGACCGCTCGAACACGACGTCCAGTTCGCGCAGCAGGGTGCCGATCGCGGCGACGAGTTCGTCGCCCCGGGTATCGACGTCCTCGGCGGTGCGGCCCATCAGCGAGGTCAGAGCGGCCAACCGCACCCGGTCGGGGCGGTGCGGCTGTTCGAGCGCCTGCAGCACCCGCAGCCATTCCCGCGCGGCCGGGGTCGCGAAGACACTCGTCCCGCCGGCCAGCACGGCCGGGATCCCGGCACCGGTGAGCGCCCCGTGGACGAGGGCGACCTGCGCATTGGTGCGCACCAGGACCGCGACGTCGCCGGGTTCGACGGGCCGGCGGCCGGCCCCGAGGTCGACGGTGACGTCGCCACCGAGCAGGGCCGCGACGTCGGCCGCGACGTCGCGTGCCACCCGTTCCTGCAGCGCCTGGGCCTTCGGGAAACCGGAGGCGCCGCACGGGCCGGCCCCGGTCCGCGGCAGGTGCCGCAGCCGCAGCGGCGCTGCCCCGGCGATCCGGGACGCCGGCTGCGCCGCCTCCACCGGGTGCGCGACGATCCGCGGATCACCCAGGGCCGCACCGCCGTACAGATGGTCGAGGGCGGCGAGCAGGTTCCCGTCGCTGCGCCAGTTGCAGACGAGTTCCTGGTGGCCGTCGGCGAACTCCATCGCGCCGAGGTAGCTCAGCACCTCGGCGCCGCGGAACGCGTAGATGGCCTGCTTCGGGTCGCCGACGAGGACGAGGGTCGTGCGGCGGTGGAACGCGCTGCGCAGGATCTCCCACTGCAGCGGGTCGGTGTCCTGGAACTCGTCGACGAGCACGACGCGGAAGCGGGAGCCGATGCGGCGGCACGCGGCCTCGCCGTGCTCCGGGTCGGTCAGCACCGCGTGCAGCAGCGCGAGCTGGTCGTCGTAGTCCCGCAGGCCCGCGAGGCGCTTGCGCCGGTCGACCTCGGCCCGCACGGCCCGGGCGAACTCGACACGTTCCCCGGCGGGCGTGCCGTCGGCGCCCTCGGGGGCGAGGGCGGCCTGGGGGTCGAAGACCGCGGCGCGCGCGGCCTCCGCGGCCTCGGCATGCGAGATCGGTGCCCTGTCCGCCCGCCCGTACCGGCGCAGGTACAGGTCCGCGATGACCTCGATGGTCAGGTCGTCGACGTCCTCGACGAGCACCGCGTCGGTGTCCCGCTCGCCGGCGGTACCGAGCTCGTCGAGCATGCGCTGGCAGAATCCGTGCGTGGTGGCGATGGTGGCGGCGTCGAAGTCGGACAGGGCCCGCAGCAGCCGGCGCCGGTGCGTGGCCACGTCGCCGCCGGCGAGGTGCCGGATCAGCTCGTCGGGGTGGTGCCGCGCGGCCTCCGGGTCGGCCAGCGCCCGCGCGACGCCGGCGAACCGGTCCCGGGTGCGTTCGCGCAGTTCCTGCGTCGCGGCGCGGCTGAACGTCACCAGCAGCAGCTGCGACAGCTCCGCCGCCCCCTCGGCGACGAACCGGGTGGCCAGGCCGACGATGGCGTAGGTCTTGCCGGTTCCCGCGCTGGCCTCGAGCACGGTGGTGCCCGTCGGGAGCGCCCCGAGCAGGTCGAACTTCGACACGGTTCGGGTCACGGACGCCCCTGGATCTCGTTGGACAGCAACGGCTCCCACAGGCGCCGCGCGAGGGCGCCGAACCGGGTGGGCTCGCCGTGCCACGCCTGCTCGTCGTCGCGGGCGGCGACGGCGGTCAGGTCCCGCAGCGTCACGCCGGAGCCGTACAGGTAGGCGATGTGCCGGTCGGTGCGTTCGCCGTAGGTGGAGCCGAACTCCTGGGCGGCGGCGTCGACGCCCATCTCGACGGAGTCGCCGCGGTGTCGCCGCTCGGCGTACTCCGCGGCGGCGGCGGTGGCCGTCGGCAGCGGCTCGTGCAGCCCGCGGTCGCGCAGGTCCACGAGCCGGGCGAGCTGCTCGAGCGCGTCGGCGGGGGCGTTGATCGTGGACCGCCAGGCCGGGGTGCTGCGGAACCGGCCGCGGCCGGTGGTGATCGCCTGCCACTGCCCCGGCCGGTCCGACGCGGCGACGGCGAGCAGGTGCACCCAGGCGGTGAGGCGGTGCTTCGGCGCCAGCCGGGAGAAGGTGCTGCGGGCGACGACGGTGCCGTGGACCCCGCCGACCGTGCCGGTCAGCCGCCGGCCGTCGCCGAGGTCGACGTTCACGTCGACGGTGTCGGCCGGTCCCGTGTAGATCGGCCGGCACACCGCCACCAGGGCGTCCACGGTGCCGGCGACGTCGTCGAGCGCGAGCTCGCCGAGCCGGTACGGCGGCAGTGTCCCGCGCCGCCATTCGGCGGCCCGGAAGTCCGCGGGGTCCGTGCCGGCGAGCAGCGCCTCGAGCATGCGGTCGCCGAGGTCCCACCGGGCGAGCGGGTCGAGCCCGATGTCGAGGGCGTCCGCGATGTCCTCGTCCCGGTCGGGCACCCGCACCCCGAGCCGCTGCCGCAGGAACGCCTGGGTGGGGTGGGTGACGAACGCGACGAGGTCGGCGAGGTCGACGTCGGTGCGCGCGACGGGCGCGAGCGGACGGTGCAGCAGCCCGGGCCGGTGCCTCGCCGGATGCTGCGCGGCGCGCGCCCCGGCGAGTGCGGCCCGGTCGAAGCTCAGCGGGCGGCCGGGCCGGAAGTTGCGCGGATCGAACGGCTGCAGCGGATGCCGGGTGACGACCTCGGCCATGCCCTCGGGTCCGACCATCGTCTCGACCACATCGCGCAGCTCGCTGAGCGGGATCGCCGGTGGCCGGCGGGCGCCGGTGACCGGGTCCGCACCGGTGTAGAACAGCAGTAGCGTTTCCCCCGCCGACATGACGGCGTCGAGCAGCAACTGCCGGTCCTCGCTGCGCGGATCACGTTCTCCCAGACAGGGGTTCAATGCCAGCACGTCGTCACCGTCGATGTGCGCGGCGCGGGGGAAGACCTCGTCGTCGAGGCCGAGCAGGACCACGACCCGGTGCGGCACCGACCGCATCGGCACCATCGTGCACACGGTCAGTTCACCGGTGCGGAAGTTCGCGCGCGTCGGCCGCCCCGCGAGCCGGGCCGCCAGCATGGCCCGCACGTCGGCGAGCCGCAGCGGCGCCGGCCCGGCGTGCTCGACGGCGGCCGCGAGTTCGCGGTGCGCCTGGGCGAGCTGCCAGGCGTCGGCGGGCTCGACGTCGGTCAGCAGGTCCAGTGCGCGGGCGAGGGCGGCGGCCCACTGCGCGGCCGGTTGCGGACCGCGCAGGCCGTGCAGCGCCACCGTCAGCCGGTCGATGTACTCGGCGAACCGTCCGGTCAGGTCGATGTCGTTGCTCTCGACGTCGTCGAGCGGGAGGGTGAGCCCGAGCCACTCGCTCTGCGACTCGTCGGCGGCCGCACCGAGCAGGATCCGGTCCAGTGCCGTGCCGAAGGTGTTCTGCGGGAAGTCCCCGAGCCCGAAGGCGTTTCGCTGTCCCTTGCCGATGCCCCATCGGGCGCCGGCGGCGGCGGTCCACTCCTGCAGCCGTTCGAGGTCGTCGTCGACGAGGCCGAACCGCCGGCGCACCGGCGCGGCGGCGGCGAGGTCGAGGACCTCGCTGGCGGTCACCCGCGCGTCGGCGAGGTCCACGAGCGTCGACACGACCGCCAGCACCGGGTTGGTGCGGCGCAGGCCCCGATCGGCCAGACGCACCCGCAACCGGTGCCCGGGGTGTCCGGAAGCGTCGCGCTGGGCGAGGGCGCCCTGACCGAAGGCGGCCTGCACGAGCGGCGCGTAGGTCTCCACGTCCGGGCACATGACGACCACGTCGCGCGGTTCGAGACCCGGATCGTCCGCGAACAGGTGCAGCAGGCACTCGCGCAGCACCTCGACCTGCCGGGCCGGGCCGTGACAGGCGTGGATGCGGATCGTGCCGTCGGCGACCGCGGAGCGGGCCGGGGGCCGGTCGGCGCGGAGGTCGTCCTGCAGCCGGCCGAGGAGGGTGTCGGGGCCGGGCCGGCCGGTGTGGTGCACGTCGGCGACTCCGGGGCCGGCCAGGTGCGCGCGCAGTTCGCGCACGTCACGGGCCAGGCTCGCCAGGAGGGGGTGTTGCACCGCGAGGGCGCTGCGGTCGTCGGCGCGCCGGCGCACCGGCTCCGCGGCCGCCTGCCCCTCCCACATGGCCGGGCTGGGGTGCGGAATCCACAGGTGCACATCGCGGTTCGCGGCGATCGCGGACAGCACGGCGCACTGGGCGACGGTGAGCCGGGTGGGTCCGAACAGCGACAGCCGCGACGGCCAGTCCACGAGCGCGGGCTCGGCGCGCAACCGCGCGCAGGCGGCGGTGAGCCGCTCGGCGGGACTGTCGTCGCCGATGCGCTCGCGCAGCCGCCGCCACAGCCGTGCCTGCCACCCGAGGTGGTCGGCGAGGCCGTGGCCGGTGCCGTCCGTGTCGCGTCCGGCGGCCCAGTCGACGAGCATCTCCGGGCGCTGCGTGGAGTAGCTGCGGAACAGGCCGGCCAGGTGGGCGGCGGTGGCGTAGCGACGGCCGGCGCGGTGATCGACGCCGTCGCGGCCGAGATGCCGGGCGAGGACGGTGCACCACGATTCGTCGAGGCAGTCGTCGACGACGTCGAGCAGCGTCCACAGCATCCGGTCGGGATGCCACGGGTCGTCCTCCGCCGCCCGGCCGGTGGCGGCGGCCAGTGCCTCGTCCACCAGCCGTGCCGGCGACGGGTGGTCGATGTTGGCGGCGACGCCGTCGCCGCAGGTACCCCCGAGCACCGTCGACAGCCGCTGGGTCAGCCACCGCTCAACCCCCTTGGCGGGGACGGCGACGAGCTCGCGGGCGAACGGGTCGGCGAGGGGCACGGCGAGCAGGTCGGCGAGGGCGGCCGCCAGGGTGTCGGCGCGCTCGGCGCGGTGCAGCGTCAGCACGCAGGTCCCCTCGTCGCTCGGTGTGTTCCGGTCCTCCACCGGCTTATCACACCGCGGTGACAGGGCTCGCCGCCGCGGCGGTGCAGCAGGCGCGGCGCGGGCGGTCGCGGCAGGTCAGCGCGACAGCCACGCCGCGATCGCGATCCGATCGTTCTCGACGATCTGCAGGACCATCCCGTGCACCATCGACTCGATCCGGCCCCCGAGGAGCGGGACCCGGACCACGACCTGCCCCTGTACGTCGATGAACGTGCCGCCGGTCTCGCTCACCCGCAGCCGCGAGCGTCCCTCGAGGGCGACGGGCAGGCCGGTGGCGCCTCCGGACATCCGCCCCTCGGCGGCCTCGCCCATCAGCGGACCCCATTCGTCCGTGCGCTCGATGACCAGCGGGCCGCGCAGCATCCCGCGCACGATCGACGGCAGCTCCGAGGGTTCGGACCGGTCCGTGACGGTCACGCGCAGGGTGCCCGGACCGTGCGGTTCCTCGACCACCGCGGTGGCGCTCGCCCGGTCCGCCACCCGGTCGAGCCAGTACCGCTCGTCGATCAGGGCCGCGTGCACGTCCCGGACGTGGTGGTCCAGCTCGGTGGTGAAGGCGAAGGACTTCGGCATGAGCTGCACATTATCGGCCCGCCCGGACCGTTGACAGGGCTCCGCCCCGATGCAACACTGAACCTAATGGTTCAGTATTCGAGTCTCGATGCCACGTTCGCGGCGTTGTCGGACCCCACCCGGCGCGGGATCCTCCAGGACCTGCGTGCCGGACCGGCCTCGATCAGCGACCTGGCCGCCCGGTACCGGATGACGCCGACCGGGATCACCAAACACGTCCGGCTACTCGAGGAGGCAGGTCTCGTCGTCACCGAGAAGAAGGGCCGGGTGCGCTACTGCCGGCTCGGCACCAACCCGCTCGAGCGGGAGGCGGACTGGATCCGCAACCACCAGCAGATGATCGAGGGCCGCATGGACCGCCTCGCGGAGTTCCTCGACCGAACGAAAGGAACGTCATGACCACCACGAATCCCTCTGCTCCGCTTGCCGTTACGACGCCCAGCGAGCGCGAGATCCGGGTCGAGCGCGTCTTCGACGCCGACCGCGACCGCGTGTGGGCCGCCTACACCGAGCCCGAACTGCTCGCCCAGTGGTGGGGCCGGGGCAACCGGCTCGACGTCGAACGCTACGAGTTCGAACGGGGTGGACACTGGCGGTTCGTCGAGCACAGCGACGGCGAAACCCACGGGTTCGAAGGGCGATTCCGGGAGATCGCGCCCAAGGACCGCATCGTGCAGTCCTTCGAATGGGACGGGATGCCGGCATACGTCGCCATCGACACCGCGACGTTCGAGGACCTCGGCGACGGCCGCACCCGCGTGGTCACCGTCTCGCAGTTCCACACGCCCGAGGAACGCGACGGCATGCTGAACTCCGGCATGGCCGAGGGTCTCGGCCAGAGCTACGACGCGCTGGACGCGCTGCTCGCCCGGATGTGACCGCCGTCCGGGCTCAGCGCCTCCCCGCGGTGCGGGGCTCAGCGCCTCCCCGCGGTGCGGGGCTCAGCGCCTCCCCGCGGTGCGGGGCTCAGCGCCCGGAGGCGGTGTCGCCCTCCTCGTCGACCTCGTCGGACCCCGTGTCGACGAGGTCGGCGAACGCCGTGCCCGACACCGTCCCCCCGGTCCCGGGCAGCGTCACCGTCGGCCGGGCCCCCGGCTCGTACCGGCGCTGCATCTCCTCCGCCTGTTCCTTCGCGCGGCGCTTCGTGTCCTCGTCGATGTTCTCCAGCGGATCCTCGGGCCTGTGCTCGGTACTCAACGGTTTCGCTCCGATCCCCTCGCGGTGCACCTGGCCGCCGGTCGCCCGGCACCCCTCACGATCCTCCGCATCGGCGCCCGGCACCACCCCCGCCGACGAATCGGCCGAGCTGGGCCGCGGAGACCCCGCGGACCAGTAGGCTCGTGCGCATGGCTGTATCGCCGATCCGAACCCCGAGGTAGGTGGCGCCATGGCAGAGCTCATCCTGGGCCCGGTCCTTCGGCACGTCGGTCGCAGCGACGCCACCGTGTGGGTGGAGACGTCGGACCCGTGCACCGTCGAGATTCTCGGCCACCGGGAGCGCACCTGGACCGTGGCCGGCCACCACTACGCACTGGTGGTGATCGAGGACCTCGAGCCCGGCTCGACCACTCCGTACGAGGTCCGCCTCGACGGCGATCCGGTCTGGCCGCACCCCGACTTCCCCGCGTCCGTCGTCCGCACCCTCAGCGACGGCGGGCCGCTCGAACTGGCCTTCGGATCGTGCCGGTTCGCCACCACGTCCGCCACCGAGAACGACGACAAGCTCGGCGCCGACGCCCTCGACGCATACGCGCAGCGCATGATGACCCGGACCCCGGACCGGTGGCCCGACGCGCTGCTGCTCCTCGGCGACCAGGTCTACGCCGACGAACTGTCCGAACAGACCCTCGAGCGGGTCCGCGAACGCCACGACCTCGACGAGCCTCCCGGCCCGCAGGTCCGCAACTACGAGGAGTACACCTGGCTCTACGCCGAGTCGTGGTCCGATCCGCACGTGCGGTGGCTGCTGTCCACCGTCCCCACGTCGATGATCTTCGACGACCACGACGTGCACGACGACTGGAACACCTCGCAGTCCTGGCGCGACGAGGTCGAGGCCACCTCGTGGTGGGAGGAACGCATCGTCGGCGGGCTGGCGTCGTACTGGGTGTACCAGCACCTCGGCAACCTCGACCCCGTCCAACTGGCGGAGAACGCGCTGTACCAGCGCGTCCGGAAGGCAGACGGGGACGCCGAGCCGCTGCTGCGCGAGTTCGCATCGGCCGCGGACGAGGAGGCCGACGGCGCGAAGGGCGCCCAGTGGTCCTACCGGCGCGACCTCGGGAGGGTGCGACTGCTCGTGATCGACTCGCGGTGCGGGCGGGTCCTGTCCGGCGGCCGGCGGGAGATGGTCTCGGACCCGGAGTTCTCCTGGATCGAGCGGCAGACCCAGGGCGACTACGACCACCTGCTCGTCGGGACGTCGCTGCCGTGGCTGCTGCCGCGGGCGCTGCACGACCTCGAATCCTGGGACGAGCGGCTCGCCGCCGGGGTGCGCGGGAATCGGGTCGCCCGCTGGGCGGAGACCGTCCGTCGCGGCGCGGATCTCGAGCACTGGGCGGCGTTCCGCGACTCGTTCGACCGGCTCGCCCGGCTCTTCGCCGACATCGGCCGGGGCCGTTGCACCGGACCGTCCGGCCGTCCCCCCGCGACGATCTGCGTGCTCTCGGGCGACGTGCACCACGCCTACGTCGCGCAGGCGCGGTTCCCGGATCCGATGCAGACCCGGGTGTACCAGCTGACCTGCTCGCCGCTGCACAACTACGTGCCCGCCGCGGTCCGGGCGGTGTTCCGCATCTCCTGGAGCCGGGCGATGGAACGGACCGTGCGCTTCGCGCTCGGGCGCGTGTCGGAGGTGCCGCCGGTGCCGATCGAGTGGACCAAGGCGACGGGACCGTTCTTCGGCAATCAGATCGCGACGCTGCGCCTGGCCGGCCGCGCCGCGCATCTGGTGCTGGAACGGGCCGGCCGGGTCCCGCACGGTCCCATCGGCTTCACCACCACCGCCGACCTCGTGCTGTCGACGCCGGGCGAGACCACGTGACCCTGCGGACCGCGAGGCGGGTCCGGTGACGGGATCCGGCACGCGTTCCTGGTGGGGCTGGGGCACGGTCGAGGACGCGGTGCGCGGCGCCGAGCTGCGGGACCTGGTCGACCGTGCCTCGGCCCTGCTGCCCGGCGCCGACCTCACGGACCACCCGCCGCCCGACGTGCCGTCGCTCGGACTGCCGCCCCCGCGGATCGTTCCACCGGATTCCCTTGCGGCGCTGTGCTCCTCCGACCCGACGGACCGGGCCGCCCACACCCACGGGCGCGCGTTCCGGGATGTGGTCCGGAACCTGCTCGGCGACCTGCGCCATCCGCCCGACCTCGTCGTGCGGCCGACCGTCGAGGGCGAGATCGTGGACGTCCTGGACTGGTGTGCCCGGGTGCACGTCGCCGTGATTCCGTTCGGCGGCGGCACGTCCGTCGTCGGCGGTGTCGAGCCGCGGCTCGACGGCGACTTCTCCGGTGCGGTGAGCCTGGATCTCGGTGCCCTCGAAGGAGTTCGGGAGATCGACCGCACGAGCCGGGCGGCCCGCATCGGGGCGGGCACCCTGGGTCCCGCGCTCGAAGACGAACTGCGCCCGTCCGGTCTGACGCTGCGCCACTTCCCGCAGTCGTTCGAGTTCTCCACGCTGGGAGGCTGGCTGGCCACGCGTTCGGGAGGCCACTTCGCGACCGGATACACCCACATCGACGACCTGGTGGAGTCGATGCGGGTCGTCACCCCGGCGGGCACGTGCGAGTCGCGTCGCCTGCCCGGCTCGGGAGCGGGACCGTCGCCGGATCGCCTGTTCCTCGGTTCGGAGGGGGTCCTCGGTGTCGTCACCGAGGCCTGGATGCGGCTGCATCCGCGCCCCCGGTGGCGGGCGGACGCGTCGGTGCACTTCACCGACTACGGAGCGGCGGTGGCGGCGACCCGCGCCGTCGCCCAGTCCGGTCTCCGGCCCGCCAACTGCCGGTTGCTGGACCCCGTCGAGGCGTTCGTCAACGCGGCCACGCCGTCGGGGGGCGGTGTCCTCCTGCTCGCCTTCGAGTCGGCCGATCATCCCGTGGACGCCTGGATGGACCGCGCCGTCGAACTGTGCCGCGGGCACGGCGGCACCCTGCCGGAAGCGCCGCGGCGCACCGCGCCGGAGGCGCCGCGGCGCACCGGCTCGGCCGGCGACGAGAGGGACACGGACGCCGCGGGCAGGTGGCGGTCGTCGTTCCTGCGCATGCCGTACCTGCGCGACGCCCTCGCCGCGCGGTCGATGATCGTCGAGACCTTCGAAACCGCCTGCACGTGGGACACATTCGATTCTCTTCGGGCGGCGGTGCACGACGCCGCGAACGACGCGATGCGCCGGGCGGGCGCGACGGGGGTGATCGCGTGCCGATTCAGCCACGTGTACCCGGACGGCCCCGCACCCTACTTCGGCATCTACGCCGCGGGCCGGTGGGGCAGCACGGTGGCCCAGTGGGACGACATCAAGGCCGCCGTGTCGGAGGCGATCCTCGCTGCGGGCGGCACGATCACCCATCACCACGCGATCGGCCGGGATCACCGGCCCTGGTACGACCGTCAACGCCCCGAGCCGTTCGCGGCGGTCCTGCGGGCGGCCAAGTCGGCTCTCGACCCGGCGGGCATCCTGAACCCGGGGGTCCTGATCGGCCCGGTGGCATCCGCGCCGGACGGCCCTACGTCGTCGTGAACCGGTCCATGATCGAGCGGGCGCAGCGCACCACGGTGTCGCGGTCGTACGAGACGACGTAGTCGAACTCGCGGTCGAGGTCGGCGGTGCCGCGATGCAGGTCCACGGCCGACAGCACGCACGCGAAGTGCGGGCCGAGGACGACGACGTTCCACTCCTCGACGAGCTGGTCGTCCGGGTCGAGCGGCGCGTGGTGGATGCCCGCCTCCGCGTAGTGCCCGAGGCCCACGCCGTACACCCCGGCGTACGCGATCCGGTCCGCCATGTACTGCCACCGCGCGCGGGTGCGCTCACCGAAGTGCCGGGCGTACTGGAAGGTGCCGAGCACGATGGTCTCCGGGCCCGCGGCGCCGGCCTGCTTCTCGAGATTCGTGCTCATCGCGACCAGGAGGCGCTTGAGGCTGCGCACGGGCCGGCGCCCCACCGAGGCGATCGCGAACGGGGTGCGCGCCTCCTCCGGGCGGACGCTGCGGACGGGTGCGGGCGGGAAGGGGTCGATCCCCTCCTCGTCGAGTTGTTCCGGGGTGTCGACGGCGGGGTACAGCGCGCCGAGGCCGTACGTGGCCCCGAGCCCCAGGGCCCGTCGCCGGCACAGTTCCGAGTCGACGCCGTCCGCGATCACGAGCGCGCCCGTCCGCTCGACCTGGGCGGCCACGGCGTGCGCGGTACGGGCGGTGTCCGTGTCCGCACGATGGGCCAGCAGCCGCGCCGCGAGGATGATCACGTCCGGTTCGACGAGCGGCAACAGGGCCAGGGACTGCGGACGCGACCCGACCTCGTCGACCGCGACGACCTTGCCGCTGCGGCGGGCATCGGCCACCGCGCGCAGCGTCCGCGACGGGTTGGCCGTCAGGGACTCCTCCGTGATCACTACGACGTCGCGCCGCAATCCCTCCGAATCGGGAACGTCGAGGCTCTCGACCGACTCGAGGTCCATCGCCACCAGCGCGGGTACGTTCCGGACCGGCCTCGACTGCGCGACCGACCACTTGAGCCGGTCGAGGTGCCACTTCTCGCTCATGGTCCGCGCCGCGACCCGCAGGGCCTCCGCGGTGGCGAGCGGCCCGTCCGCGGGGCCGCGCAACTGGACCTCCACCGCCGCGAGCGCGCCCGAGTCCAGCCGGCGCACCGGCGCGTAGGACGGCGTCACCTGCAGGCCCGCGGCCTCGGGATCCGCGTGCCGGGTGGGGTCGGAGAGGACGAACACCATGACCCCAGCGTCGCATGCGCGACCCGCTGCGCAAAGGCCGGTGCGGGCGACGGGCCCGGTCCCGACCTTCCCCAGCCGGGACCGGAGATCACACGACGGCGACCAGCACCGCGGCCAGCCCGCCGACGAGCAGCACCACCGAGATCCCGATCAGGAACGACCCGGCGATCGACGCCGCCACCAGTCCCCCACCGAGGCCGAAGAGCGTCAACAGAATCCACCCGACCCCGGGGCTCTCGACGAGCGGGGCGGCCCGCTCGGAGGACGCGGTTCGCTCGGAGGACACGGTTCGCTCGGAGGACACGGTGGGGGATGCCGGTCTGGTCGCCATGGTCACGTCCCAACCTCGTGCGCACCGCACAGTCGTCGCCCGACCGTTGCTGCTGATGCTCCTGAGCCTGACGTGCTCGAGCATGCCCCCCTACGGTGACATTCCCACCCCTGCCGACATCACCGAACGGCAACAAACAGTCACGAATGAATAACAGACCCGGGAGGGTCTGCCTCGGATCCGGCGCCTCTCCGGGGGCGCCCCGGTTCCGGTGAGGTTCGGTTCCGGAGAGGTTCGGTGCCGGAAGAGGTTCGGTTCAGCCCTCGGACGTCCCGCACGGGGCGAGTTCGAACACCGGGTGGCGGTCGGCCTCGGCCGCGAATTCCTCCGGGGAGGCATTCTTGTCGGCCTGGAAGTAGTCCCGGGTCGCGGATGCGATGGCCACGTACTTCTGCAGGACGGGTCCGGCCTCCCGCGCCGACACCTCCCGGATCGTGTAGTGACGGGTGCGGAACCTGCGGGTCAGGCCGATGCGGCCGGAAGCGCGCGCGTTGAGCACCCAGGGCACCACACCGTAGGGCGCTACCAGCCAACGTCGGCCCGCATGCTCGACGACCGTGACCGGGTTGGCGCGCTTCCGGCCGGTGCGACGACCCCGGGTGGTCAGCAGGTACGAGTGCGGGACGACGCCGGCCCGGACCAGCGCGCTCATCAGGGCGTTCTCCAGGCGATGAGCCCGGCCCCTGCGATACCGGCGGATCGGCCGCGCCGCGCCGGGGCGGTTCCCGGCGCCGGGCCCCTCGTCCGGAACCGGACGGTCGGGCTGGGCAGGGGAATTCACATCGCGGGAACTCACATCGCGCTCCTTTGCGCCGGAGATCGGGCGAGCAGGGTGCACGACTCCCACCACGGCCGCCGTCGTCGGATTCGTCCCACCGGAGATTTGCCCCCGGGCGCGGAAATGTCAACCTGCCCGAGACAGGTCGGTGACCGGGCATCGGGCGGGCGGGCATCGGCGGGCCGACGCCCCGGGTGCCTAAGGTGGGCCGCACAGGTGACCGCGGCGTGCCGCGCGGTCGAATCGAGGAGGAACCGACGATGAGTGCACGTACTCCCAGCGATCGCACCCCCAGCCAGTGGGAGGAGATCACCGCTGCCGATCCCGCGCACTCCACGTGGTACGTGGAGCGTTTCCGGTCGATGGCGGCGGAGGGCAAGGACATCGTCGGGGAGGCACGCCTGGTCGACGCGATGCTCGGCCGCGGCGGACGGGTCCTCGACGCGGGGTGCGGACCGGGCCGGCTCGGTGGCTATCTGCACGATGCCGGTCACGTGGTGGTCGGCGTCGATGTCGATCCGGTGCTGATTGCCGCCGCGGAGGAGGACCATCCCGGCCCGACCTGGCTCGTCGGTGATCTCGCCGAGCTGGATCTGCCGGCCCGCGGGGTCGCGGCCGACTTCGACGTCATCGTCTGCGCGGGCAACGTGATGACGTTCCTGGCGCCGTCCACCCGGGGCGCGGTACTGGCGGGATTCGCCCGTCATCTCGCGCCCACCGGCCGGGCGGTCGTGGGGTTCGGGGCCAACCGGGGCTACGAGTTCCCGCAGTTCCTCGCCGACGCCGCGGCCAACGGTCTCGTGGTGGACCTGAAGCTCTCGACCTGGGATCTGCGCCCGTTCACCGACGAGTCCGAGTTCCTGGTGGCGGTGATGTCGCGCGCGGACTGATCGCCGGCGTCGGGGCCAGACCAGCAGGACCCGATCACATCCCGCTGAATGTGTCCTCCCTCACATCGTGTTACCCGTCGGTAGGAGCCGGGTAGCCGAATCGTGTCACGTCGGTGAGCCCCATCGATGACATCGACCGAAGGAGCGAACGCACGATGACCAAGACCGACACCGCTACGTTGCTCACACAGCTGCGAGCACTGCTCGACCTGACCAACACCGAGATCCAGGTCGCCGAGACCCGCATTCCCCAGGCCCGCACCGACGCGGTCCGCCGCGAACTGACCGAGAACGCCGCCAACGGCCGGGCCCGCGCCGAAGCCATCGAGCGCACCATCCGCGAGCTGGGCGGCCTGCCCGACGTCATCGGCCCGTTCGTCGGCCGCGCCGCCGCCGCGGTGAAGGCCATGGCCGAACAGGCCCAGCCGTTCGACGAGGCACTGCTGGGCGACCTCGCGCTCGAGCACCAGCTACTCGACCGCGCCCGCTACCTCAAGGCCCTCGCCACGGCGGCCCAGGCCCCCGCGGTCGTCGGCCTGGCCGACCGGCTGATCACCGCCCACAGCGCGACCGTGGAGTGGCTGACCACCGTCCTGGCCGAGGATGCGCTCGGCGGACCCGCCGCGCTGCGGCGCACCCCGCTGCAGGCCGCCGCGGGCGCCGCGGTCCGCATCGTCAACCTGCCCGTGACGTGGTCCGCGCGCGGTATCGACCGCGCGATCGACGCCACCCGCTCGACGCGGCCCGCCCTCGGCGCGCTGTTGGCGCGCGGCGCCCACGCCGGCGACGTCGCCACGAAGACCCTGACGGCCAGCCGGGACGCCGCGCTCGAGACCGCCGAACGGGTCACCCGCCGCGAAGGTGCGGACGGGACCGCCCGGGCGATCCACACGGCCCGCAGTGCAACCGGGATCCTCACTGCCGAGGAACTCCCGATCCCCGACTACGACAACCTCAACGTCTCCCAGGCGGTCGCCGCCGTCAAGGAACTTACCGAACCAGCCGACGTGCGCGCGATCGTCGCGTACGAGGAGGCCCACAAGAACCGGCACGGCGTCGTGTCGGCCGCCCAGACCCGCCTGGCCGCCATCGCCCAGGAGGTCGTCGGGCTCCACTGATCACACGCCCCAGGAGATCGCCGGGTTCCGCGCCGCGGGGCCCGGCGGTCGCTTGTGAGCCGGGCAGTCCCGCGCGGGCGGGAATCTCCCCCGGTCCCCATTGCGTACGTGGATGATTCGACGCACCGCGCGACCGGCTGCGAATCCCGGTGCCGGAAGGGATCAACCACGAACCACAGGACCCCCGGGCACCCTCGTCCCGGAAGCATCCGGTTTCGGACGTCGGCGGCACACCGAGGAATCTGCCGCCTCACCCCACGTCTCGTCGCGACCCGCGGCGGGACGAGACGGCAGGCGGTGGGATGATGACGGGCGTGCCGATGCCCTCACCGCTCCCCGTCAAGAACGGGGTCGGACCGACGCGCCTGCGCGTCCCGACGTCCGGTCCGTGGGCAACGATCGCCGCGTACGTCGTCGCGAGGTTCGACCACCTGGACGCCGACGACCTGTACCGGCGGTTCGACGCCGGCGAGATCGTGGGCTCCGACGGCAGTGCGATCGGTCGCGGCACCGCGCTGGGCGCGCATCGGTTCGTCTGGTACTACCGCGATCTGCCGGTGGAGGAACCGATGCCGTTCCACGAGGAGATCCTGCATGTCGACAACGACCTCGTCGTGATCGACAAGCCGCACTTCCTCCCGACCACTCCGGGCGGACGATACCTGCGCGAGTCCGCGCTCGTCCGGTTGCGGACCCGCCTCGACAACCCGGACCTGACGCCGATCCATCGACTCGACCGAGCGACCGCCGGCCTGGTGATGTTCTCGGCCCGTCCCGCGACGCGCGGCGCATACCAGTCGCTGTTCGAAAAGCGGCGGGTCGTGAAGGTTTACGAGGCGGTGTCGGCGCGACCACCCGGGTGGGACCCGGACGCACCGGCGCTTGCCGGGCGCGCCCTGCCCATCGTCTACCGCAACCACATCGAGGCGCGGCGCGGGGAGTTACGGGTGGTCGTCGACAACTTCCGTGAGCCCAACGCCGAGACGGTGGTCGATGTGAGTGGGACCGGCGTGAGCGCCTCCGGACGTGCTGTGCTGCACACGGTTCTGCGTCCACACACCGGACGGATGCACCAGTTGCGGGTGCATCTGGCAGCGCTCGGCGCCGGGATCCTGGGCGACCGTTGGTATCCCGACCTGCTGCCCGAGGCCCCGGACGATCATTCCCTCCCACTCCAATTGCTCGCGCGGGAACTGGAGTTCAGCGATCCGCTGTCGGGGACGCCGCGAAGGTTCGTCACCCGCCGGACGCTGAGCGAGGCACCCGTGCCGGGGCGCTGAGCGCCGCGCGTGCGCGGCCGGGTGACGTCGCGCTCGGCAACCCGGTGGACGCGACGGCCGAGGTCGCCGCCCGGATCGAGCAGTGGCGACGCGAGCAGAAGCGGTCGGCGCGGCGCCTCGCCCTCGCGCCGGCCGCGGCATCGGGCACATCCACCGCATCGTCACCGACACCGGTTCGTGAGCAAACGCCGAGCCGGTGCCGCCAACGTCGTGGCCTCTTACATCTAGACGTTGAAGCGGAACTCCACGACGTCGCCGTCCGCCATCACGTAGTCCTTGCCCTCCATGCGGACCTTGCCCCGGGCCTTCGCCTCGGCCATCGACCCGGCCGAGTCGAGGTCCTCGAAGGAGACGACCTCGGCCTTGATGAAGCCCCGCTCGAAGTCGGAGTGGATGACGCCGGCGGCCTGCGGTGCGGTCGCACCCTGCGGGATGGTCCATGCACGAGCCTCTTTCGGCCCGGCGGTGAGGTAGGTCTGCAGGCCGAGAGTGTGGAAGCCGACGCGGGCGAGCGAGTGCAGGCCCGGCTCGGTCTGGCCGATGGACTCGAGGAGCTCCTGGGCCTCGTCGGGCTCGAGTTCGATCAGCTCGGATTCGACCTTCGCGTCGAGGAACACACAGTCGGCCGGGGCGACGGCCGCGCGGAGCTCCTGCTGCTTCGCCTCGTCGGTGAGCACCGCCTCGTCGGCGTTGAACACGTACAGGAACGGCTTGGTCGTCATGAGGTTCAGCTCGCGCAGCAGGCCGAAGTCGAGCGAGTCCTTCGCCGCGAACAGGGTCTTCCCCTCGTTGAGCACGCCCTGGGCCTTGACGGCCTCGTCGAACTGCGGCTTGAGTTCCTTGTTCTTCTTCGCCTCCTTCTCGAGGCGTGGCAGGGCCTTCTCCAGGGTCTGCAGGTCGGCGAGGATCAGCTCCGTCTCGATGATCTCGATGTCCGCGAGCGGATCGACGCGGCCGTCGACATGGACGACGTCGTCGTCGGCGAACACCCGCACGACCTGGCAGATGGCCTCGGCCTCCCGGATGTTGGCGAGGAACTTGTTGCCGAGCCCGGCACCCTCGGAGGCGCCCTTGACGATGCCGGCGATGTCGACGAACGACACGGTCGCGGGCAGGATCCGCTGCGACCCGAAGATCTCGGCGAGCCGCTCCAGCCGCGGATCCGGCAGTTCGACGACGCCGACGTTCGGCTCGATGGTGGCGAACGGGTAGTTCGCGGCAAGCACTTCGTTCTTGGTCAGCGCGTTGAACAGCGTCGACTTTCCGACGTTGGGAAGACCGACGATTCCGAGGGTTAGGCTCACGGAATCGATATTCTACGTGGTCGCGGTCGCGCCCCTTCCATCCCCACGGCGTGCGACGGCCACCAGCCACTCGGCGTCGTCGTGCCACGGCCGCAGGTCCCAGGTGGCGAAGCGGTGCTCGAGGCTCAGGCCGGCGGCCGCGAGGTCGGCGGCGAACTGCGACGGGCGGTATGCCGCGCCGGTGGTGAAGCCGGCGACGAACACCCCACCGGGACGCAGATGCGTGGCGATCCGCTCGAGCACGGTCCGCTCCGAACCGGGCGCGAGGAACACCATCACGTTGCCGGCCGAGACCACCGCGTCGAACCGCTCGCCCGGCAGATCCAGCTGTGCCAGGTCGGCGAGATGCACGGTCAGCTCCGGGTGCGCCCGGGCCTCCTCCACGAGCACCGGGTCGAGGTCGACGGCGGTCACGCTGTGGCCACGCCGGGCCAGCTCGAGCCCGACACGGCCGGTGCCGCAGCCGGCGTCGAGGATCCGCGCGCCGCGCGGAACGAGCACGTCGACCAATCGGGCCTCCCCGTGCAGATCCGTCCCCGCATGGGCGAGCTCGGCGAACCGCTCGATGTAGGCCCGGGAATCCCCGGCACTGCGCTCGGACTGCCATCGCGTCGCGGACATGGGCCCGATGCTAGCCCGGGCCGCGGGCGTCAGCAGGCGACGCGGACGAGCTGCGAGATCCGGCCGGCCTGCTCCTCGGTGGGAGCGGTGTCCCCGTTCTGTGCCAGCTCACCGACCTTCGCGATCACCTCCTGATCGCTCGCGCCGGAGTCGATCAGCGGACACGTCTCGATGACGATCGCCTCGATGGAGGCGTCGTCGCGGTCGGCGGCGAGGTTGGGATAGCCCGTGCGGAACGCGGCGACGAACGTCGCGAGCTTCGCCTCGTCGAAGGCGCCGCGCGCCCGCTCGGCCACGCTCGACGCGGCGGAGGCGAGGCTCGAGGCCGCCCCGCCAAGCGTCGTGCGCGCCGCATCGGATTCGTTCGACGCGTCGTCACCGGAACTGCAGGACACGAGCACGACGGCCGCGGCACCCGCGGCCAGCACGGCGGTGAGCTTCCTCATGATCAGAGCCTGCCACGATCCGGGTGTTCGCGCCGGTGAACCGCCCCGCGGGGCGCGGTTCCCGTAGATTGCAGACGAGCCCGATCCACGTCGTCGAGAGCATCGGAAGGACCGTCCGTTGAGCGATGTGCAGAGCACCGAGCGGAAGCCACCGGCACCGAAACCGGACCGCACCACGCTGATCGCCTCCGGCGGGTTGACGCTGGCGAAGTGGTCGGCGGCGTTGGTGGTGATCGCGGCGGGCGCACTGGTCATCGGCTGGATCATCGAGAAGATGTGGGTGATCGTCCTGCCCGTGGCGCTGGCGATCGTCATCGCCACGATGCTGTGGCCGCCCACCCGCGGCATGATGAAGCGCGGCGTGCCGCCGGCGGCCGCGGCGGGCCTGACCCTGTTCCTGTTCTTCGCGATTCTCGGCGGCATCATCGCCGGCATCGTCCCGTCGGTGGTGGCGCAGGCGCCGGAGCTTGCGAACAAGACCACCGACGGCATCAACAAGGTGCTCGACTGGGTGCAGGGCCCCCCGGTCAATCTGAAGGACGAGCAGCTCGAGAACGCGACGCAGGTGGTGATCGACAAGGTCCAGGAGAGCGGCGCGACCATCGCCAGCGGCGTGTTCACCGGTGTCAGCACGGCCGGTTCCCTGCTGGTGACGATCGGTCTGGTCCTCGTCCTGGTGTTCTTCTTCATCAAGGACGGCCCGCGGTTCATCCCGTGGGTGCACGCCGTCGGCGGCGGTCGCGCCGGCCGGCACCTCGAGGAGGTGCTGATCCGGATGTGGAACACCCTCGGCGGTTTCATCCGCACCCAGGCGCTCGTCAGCTTCATCGACGCGTTCTTCATCGGCCTGGGGTTGGTCATCCTCGGAGTGCCCCTCGCGCCCGTGCTGGCGATCCTCACCTTCATCGGCGGGTTCATCCCGATCGTGGGTGCCTTCGTCGCCGGAGCGCTCGCCGTCCTCGTGGCGCTGGTCGCGAACGGTCTGACCACCGCGATCATCGTTCTCGTCATCATCATCGCGGTGCAGCAGCTCGAGGGGAACGTGCTGCAGCCCGTGCTGCAGTCACGCAGCATGCACTTGCACGCGGTGGTGGTGCTGCTCGCCGTCACCGCCGGGACGTCGCTGTTCGGGATCATCGGCGCGTTCCTCGCCGTCCCCGTCGCGGCCGTCGCCGCGGTGGTGCTGCGCTACGTCGGCGAGCAGATCGACGAACGCAGCGCCACGCCGGAGGAGCCCGAAACTGCCGGGGAGGAGACCCCGGCGCTGCCGCCGGGACCGGCGGCAGCCGAGCCGGGCCCGGCCTGATCGGCGGGGCTCAGCTCGCGATCTCCACCGTGGATCCGGTGCGGCCGCGCACGACGTGCAGGCGGCTGGGGATGCGCTGACGCATCTCGTCGACGTGGCTGACCACGCCGACGACGCGGCCGCCGGCGCGTAGCTCGTCGAGCACCCCCATCACCGCGTCGAGCGCGTCGGCGTCGAGCGTGCCGAACCCCTCGTCGATGAACATCGTGTCGAGCACCAGTCCCCCGGATTCGGCGGCGACGACGTCCGCGAGCCCGAGGGCCAGCGCCAGCGACGCCTGGAACGACTCGCCGCCCGAGAGGGTCTTCGTCGACCGCACCGCACCGGTGTACTCGTCGTGGATGTCGAGGCCGAGGCCGCCGCGCTTGCCGTGCGTGCCGGCGGCATCGGTGTGCACGAACTCGTAGCGGCCGCCGGACATGCGCCGCAGCCGCACCGACGCCGACTCGGCCACCTCCTCGAGGCGAGCCGCGAGGACGTACGAGCGCAGCGACATCTTGCGCGTGTTCTGCCCGGTGCCCGCGACGACGTCGGCGAGCGCTGCGAGTTCGGCCTGCTCGTCCCGCAGCGGCACCAGCTTGGCGTACTCCTCTTCGAGACGCGCCGCGAACTTCTCGATGTCGGCGTGGCGCCGCTCGGCCTCGGAGGCCGCGGACACCGCCGCGGCCAGCGCGGCCGCGCTCCGGGTGACCGCCGCCTCCGGTTCCGTCAGGTCCACCGGGTCGTCGCCGACCCGGGCGGTCTCCGGGTCGTCGAGCACGGCCTGCGCGGCCGCACGCCGGTCCGCCGCCGCGCGCAGGGCCTGCTCGATCTCGCGGAGGCGCGAATCGGGGCGCACCGCCGAGAGTGCCTGCTCGATGCTCGCGAACCCGGCCCGTTCGGCGGCTGCCGCCGCCTCCTGGGCCCGCTCGCGCGCGACCGTCGCGGCGTTCGCGGCCCGCACCCGGGCGTCGAGCAGGTTCGCCGCAGCGCCGGCGAGCGCCGCGATCCGACGTCGGCGGGCGGCGAGGGAGTCCTCGGCACCGGCCGCCGTGGTGATGCGGGTGCGGATCTCGTCGGCCTCTGCCGCGGCGCTCTCCTCGCGGTGCGCGGCCTGGGCGGCTTCGACGTCCACCGCGTGCGCCTGCTCGCGCAGGTCCGCGTCGAGCCCGCGCAGCCGGGCGATCTCGCCGCGATGGCGCTCGCGTTCGGCGGCCGTGGCCGCCGTCGCGGCGTGCGTGGCGGCGGCCGCGGCCCGCATCTCGGTGAGCGTGTCGAGACCGGCGTCACCGCAGCGCTGCCGCAGCACCGCGACGGTGTTGGCCGCGTCCGCGACCGCCGCCTGCGCCCGCGTCAGTTCCGCGGCGGCTCGCTGCTCGGCCTCCCGGGCGGCGTCCTCGTCCGCCTTGGTCGCGGTGTCCGAGGCGGGCCGGGCCGGGTTCGGGTGCGCCGTGGCTCCGCACACCACGCACGGACGCCCGTCGACCAGATCGGTGGCCAGCTCGGCGGCCATCCCGGCGATGCGGCGCTCGCGCACGTCGAGCAGGGCGGTGCGGGCGTCGTGGTGTGCGTCGCGCAGGGCGACGACCTCGTCCTCGAGGCGTCGCAGCCAGGGGGCCCGGTCCTGGAGTTCGGTGGCGGCCGCGAGGGCGTCGGTGGCCCGCGCCAATTCGGCCTCGAGCCGGGGCAGGGTGGCCGCGGCCCGCTCGGACCGGCGCGCGGCCTCCTCCGCGGCGTCGCGGCGGCCCGGAAGTCCCTCCAGTTCCGCGGCGATCCGCTCGGCGCGCACGGCCAGGTCGCGCCGCTGCTGCTGCAGGGCGACGCGGTCGGCCTCGAGCCGGGTCAGGCGCTGCTCCTGTTCGAGCAGGGCGTCGAGGCGGACCACCTCTGCAGACCACCGCTGTTCGTGGGGGCGGATCAGAGCGCGGTCGGTTTCGGCGGGGGAACCGTCGAGCTCGGCGACGAGGGCCTGTCCCTCCCCGTCGGCGGCGAGCGGGGCGGCCGCGGCCACCGCGGCGGCGTGTGCGGCGGCGGCGGCCTCCGCGGCGCGGTGCGCGTCGCGGGCGACGTCGACGACCGGCGCCGCCCGCCGGGCCGTCTCGAGTTCCGTGGACAGGGTCTGCAGCTCGCCGGCCGCGGCATCGAGGTCGGCGAGTTCGGCGACCGCGCGGGCGCGTCGTTCCTGGCACCGTCGCAGCTCGGTCGCCTCGGCGAGGACCGCCCGGTCGCGGGTGTCGTCGGCGCGCGCGACGTCGAGCGCCGCGAGCGCGAGATCGCGGCTCTCGGCGGCGTCGTCGCGCAGCCGGTGCGCCCACACGACCGGTTCGGCGTCGGCGCCGGCCTCGAGGCCAGCCGCGGCGCTGACCTTGGCGAGCAGCAGGTCGACGGCGCGTTGCTGTTCTTCGAGGCGTTTGGCGGCGGTGCTGCGGCGGTCCTTGAACCAGCGCTCGACGGAGCCGAATCGCGTGGTGTCGAACAGCCGCTCGAGCAGCTTGCCGCGGTCCTCGCTGTCGGCGCGCAGGAACTTCGCGAACTCGCCCTGCGGCAGCAGCACCACCTGGAAGAACTGCTCGGCACTCATCCCGAGCAGGCGCCGGACGGCCTCCCCGATGTCGGGCAGCCGCGAGAGGTGCTCGCCCGAGCCGTCGAGCCAGGTCAGGCTCGCCTTGGCATTCTGCTTGACGGTCCCGGTCCCGCGCAGCTTCGGGCGCTCGTAGTCGGGGCTGCGCACGATCCGCAGCCGCCGGCCCGCGATGGTCGCCTCGAGACTCACCTGCGGTGCGGTGCCGGCGGGAGCGTGGTCCGACAGCAGCCGGCGTCCGTCGGCGCGGGCTCCGGGCACCGTGCCGTACAGGGCGAACGCCACCGCGTCGAGAATGGAGGTCTTGCCGGCGCCGGTGCGGCCGTGCAGCAGGAACAGCCCGTCCGCGCCGAGCTCGTCGAAGTCCACCCGCACGGTGTCGGCGAACGGCCCGAACGCGGTGATCTCCAGCTGGTGCAGCCTCACGCGGACGCCTCCCCCGGTGCGACGGTCTGCTCGGTCCCGACGCCCGCGGCACGGTCGACGTCGCGCAGCGCCTGCTGCACCCAGCGCAGCTCCCGCTCGGACGGCTCCGATCGCACATCGGCCAGGAATCCGCGGGTGACGTCGAGGTCGCTTCGGCCGCGCACCTTCTGCCGGTAGGTGACGGTCGATGCCGCGACGGGCGGTTCCCACTCGACGTGGACGGCGCGGGGGAAACGGGACTGCAGCCGACGCATCGCGTCGAGGGGGCGCACGGCGTCGGTGAGGACGGCCGAGACGTAGTGGTCTTCCGCCCCGGTGTGCGCGACGTCGGTGAGCAGGTCGTCGAGGACGCCGGTGAGACGGCTCAGGCCCTGCACGACCGGCAGGTCGACGCGCTCGACGGCCGCCCGCCCGGTGGCGTCCAGATCGACGAGCCACACGGCCTTGCGGTGGGTGCGTTCGCCGAACGAGTACGGCAGCGGCGAGCCCGAGTAGCGGATGTGCTCGGCGACGGTCTGCGGGGAGTGGAGGTGACCGAGCGCGACGTAGTCGACGCCGTCGAACGCCGACGCCGGGACGGTTTCGACGCCGCCGACCGAGATCGACCGTTCGGAGCCGGCGGCCTCGGCGCCGACGACGAAGGCGTGGGCGAGCACCACGGCGCGAACGCCGCGGGCGCGCGCGTCGGCGCGGACCCGGTCCATCGCCGCCCCGAGGATCTCCGCGTGCGAGCGGGCCTCGGGCACCCCCAGTTCGGCGCGGGTGATCTCCGGCTCCAGATAGGGGATGCCGTAGAAGGCGACGGGGCCGTGGGCGTCGTCGAGCAGGACGGGCCGGTCGACCTGGGAGACCCGGGTGATCAGGTGCAGCCCGCCCTCGGCGGCGAATGCCGCGGCGGCGCCGAGACGGACGGGTGAGTCGTGGTTGCCGGACGTCGCGACGATGACGGCGCCGGCCCGGCGGATCGCCTCGAATCCCGCGTTGCACACCGCGACGGAATCCGCGCTCGGGATGGACCGGTCGTAGACGTCGCCGGCCACCACCACCACGTCGACGCGCCGCTCGGCGACGAGGTCGGCGAGGGCAGCGAGGGCCTGCGCCTGGTCGGACAACAGGTCCACGCCGTGGAAGGTGCGGCCGATGTGCCAGTCCGAGGTGTGCAGGATCCGCATGCCGTCAGACCGTAGAGCAGCGCACCGACACGACATCTCCCGGTCCGGGTGAGCCTGTCGGTCGTCTCGGGCATCATGCGCACCATGACGGCACTCACGGCACTCGCGTTGCTCGCCGCCCTCGCACTCGGCGCGGTTCTCGGCTGGTTGCTGCACGCCGCGCGCAGCGGCGACCGCGCCGCGCGGGCAGAGGCCCAGCTCGCGGCCCTGCGCGAGAACGAAGCGCAACTGCGGCAGGCGCTCGGTGCAGTGAGCGAGGATTCCGCCCACCGGCATTCCGGTGCGATCGGCGAGCAGGTCTCACGTCTCGTCGGGCCGTTGCAGGAGGCGGTGGGAGCCCTCGCGCGGCAGGTGGAGCACGTCGAGCGGAACCGGGTGCACGCCTACGCCGGCCTGACCGAGCAGGTCGAGGGCATGCACCGCGCCTCGCAGTTGCTCTCGACGCAGACGCAGCAGCTGGTGACGGCCCTGCGCGCCCCGCAGGTGCGCGGACGATGGGGCGAGATCCAGCTCGAACGCGTGGTCGAGCTCGCCGGGATGGTGCGGCACTGCGACTTCGACACCCAGGTCGCCAAGGACGGGGTGCGCCCGGATCTGCTGGTGTATCTCGCCGGCGGCAAGCAGATCGTCGTGGATGCGAAGGTGCCGTTCGCCGCCTATCTCGACGCCGCCCAGGAGGAGGACGTCGCCCGGCGGGACCAGCACCTGGTGCGGCACGCCCGCCAGGTGCGCACGCATATCGATCAGCTCTCGGCGAAGGCCTACTGGGAGTCGTTCGATCCGACGCCCGAGTTCGTGGTGCTGTTCGTCCCCGGCGACCCGTTCCTCGATGCGGCGCTGGCCGCGGATTCGGAGCTGCTCGAGTACGCGTTCGCCCGGAACGTGATCCTGGCCACCCCCACCACCCTCGTCGCGCTGCTGCGCACCATCGCGCACACGTGGCGGCAGGAGGCCCTGTCGAAGGAGGCCGCGACGATCCACCAGCTCGGCCGGGAGCTGTACCAGCGGATCGGCGTCGTCGGGGGGCACCTCGATCGGCTCGGATCCCAGCTGGGCAAGGCCGTCGACTCGTTCAATCTGACCGTCGCGTCGATGGAGTCCCGGGTGGCGGTGACGGCGCGGAAGCTGAGCGAACTGGAGATCTTCGACGGCGAGCACCCGGAGGTGCGACCGGTCGACGCGTGGCCGCGCCGCACGACTCCGACCGACATCTCCGAGTCCGGCGGTCCTGTCGACGAAGCAAGTTGACCCGATGGGTCTAGTGTCGACATGTGTCTGCAACGCAACGTGCTCGCTCGGCGGTGCCGCTCGACATGCGGTCGGTGGCGCCCACTGTGCCTGGCGTCCCGTGGTGGGGCGCGATCCTCGTCGCGGCGGGCTCGACCCTGCTCGGCTTCCTCATCGACGCGGCACGCGGTAACGAGCTCGGCTCGGCGTTCTCCGCGTTCTACGTGCTCGGATGCATCGCGGCGGTGGCGGCCGTGCAGCACCGGGCGCTGTTCACGGCGATGGCGCAGCCGCCGCTGCTGCTCCTCGTCGCCGTCCCGATCGCGCAGGAGTTCCTCGTCGAATCCGGCGGCGGCGGCCTGAAGGATCTGGCGCTCAACGTCGCGTATCCGCTGGTGAACCGCTTCCCCGTGATGCTCACCGCCACGGTGGCGGTCCTGGTCGTCGGCGGCCTGCGGATCTTCCTGAGCCGGCCCCCGGTGCCGGCTCCGGCCCGAGCGGGCAGGAGGAGCGCACGCGCGGCAGCGCGTGCGGCCAAGGCCCCGTCGCGGGCCGCGCAGCAGGACCGCGACACCGCCGTGCCTGCGAAGCCGGCGCGGGGCCGTCGCGGGCGCCCGGCCGCGCGGCCGCCCGCCTCCACCA
>NZ_WVTE01000217.1:0-51184 GCF_009939605.1 Rhodococcus sp. YH1
GAGCAGGTCAACAAGCTGGCCCGGATCAAGCGGGAACTGCATCAGCAGCTCGGCCGGGAGGCGACCGACGAGGAACTGTCCGCGGAGTCCGGTATCCCGGTCGAGAAGATCGGCGACCTGCTCGACGAGGTGGACGGGGAGCCGGATCGTGCGGCTCTGGTCGGCCATGCCGCGGGTGATGGCCTGCCGGATCCACCAGGTGGCGTAGGTCGAGAACTTGAAGCCCTTGGCGTAGTCGAACTTCTCCATGGCGCGGATCAGGCCGAGGTTGCCCTCCTGGATCAGGTCCAGCAGGGGCATGCCGCGGCCGGTGTAGCGCTTGGCCAGGGACACGACCAGACGCAGATTCGCCTCGAGCAGGTGACTGCGGGCGGCCTGACCGTCACGCACGACGATCGCCAGGTCGCGCTTCTTCGCGGCGGTGAGCCGCTTCTTGGTCTCCAGCAGATGCTGGGCGTACAGGCCGGCCTCGATCCGCTTGGCCAGTTCCACCTCGTCCGCAGCGCTCAGCAGGGCCGTGCGGCCGATCCCGTTCAGATAGACGCGGACCAGGTCCGCGGCCGGGCTCTGGCTGTCGAGGTCGGAATCGACGCGGGCGGTGGTATCGGGGCGTGCCATGACGTGCCTCCTCATCGGTGGTGTCTCGATGCGTTCAACGCGCAGGACCCCTGGGAAAGTTCCCGGGGTTCCTCCGTGGGAACCGCCCTGACCTGCGTATATGGCGAACAGGTCCTGAGAAGTTGCTGAGAACACACCACCGGGGGAACCGGCGGGTAACTTTCCGGCCCGCCGGGCCGCCCTACCGGACGGGTTCGACGAGTCCGTGCCGGACGAGCGCCTGCACCAGGGGGACCGCCTGCCCGGCCAGCGCCTGCTCGTCCTCGTCGTGCGCGGCGGCGAGCAGCGCCACCAGCTCCGACAGCGGCAGGCCGTCGGCCCGCATCCCCGCCAGCAGGGCCGCCGCGGGATCGTCCACCTCGTGCTGCCAGTTCGGGCCGCCGCCGCGGTGCACGCGCGTCACCACCTGCCGCCAGCCGTCCGCACCCGGCAGGTACACGCGCTCCAGGGCGGTGTCGGGCCGGACGACGAACCGCGCCTCGAGGACATCGTGGTCGCGCAACCACGCCAGCCGCTCGAAGTAGCCGACGGCCTCCGCCCCGAGCGGGTCGGTGAAGCCGTGCCGCAGGTCCTCGGCGAGCACGTCGCTGGGCGCGTCGGTGCGCCGCAGGTAGACGAACCCGAAGCCGATGCCCTCGACCCGGTGCCGCTCGAAGTGGTCGAGCCAGGCCTCGGCGCGCGCCGCCACCGCCGGATCCCGCGGGTCGGCGTCGCCGTCACGCAGCCACGTCCCCACGTAGAGGGCCGGGTCGGCGACGTCGCGCTGCACGATCCACGCATCGACCCCGTGGGCGGGCAGCCAGGAGGCGATCCGGCGTCGCCAGTCCTCGTCCTCGACGTGCACCCACGAGGCCAGCATCGCCGCGGTCCCACCCGGGTTCAGGTGCTCGGCGGCGCGGGAGACCATCAGCTCGCTCGCGCCGTCGAGGTCCAGGCCCGAGTCCCGGTAGGTGTGCTCGACCCGTCCGGTGCTCACCACGAACGGTGGGTTCGCGATGATCCGGTCGAAGCGGCGGCCGGCCACCGGCTCGAACCACGATCCCTCGAGCAGTTCGACCTCGACCTCGTTGAGCGCGGCCGTGGCGGCGGCCAGATCCAGTGCCCGCGGGTTGACGTCGGTGGCGGTGACGGTGCCGGCGAAGTCGGTGGCGCGCACGGCTTGTACGCCGCAGCCGGTGCCCAGGTCCAGCACCGACCCGACCGGGTCGGTGGGCATGGCCTGCAGCAGCGACAGCGAGGCGTGCCCGACCCCGAGCACGTGGTCCTCGCGGGTGGGCCGGGGGCGCATCGCCCCGTCGAGGTCCGACAGCATCCAGCGGGTGCCGGTGCCGGCGTCGAGCGGTCGCAGATCCAGCGCCGCGCGCACGCCGTCGCCGTCGCGTTCGAGCAGCCCGGCCGCGATCGCCGTCGCCACGTCGACCGGGGCGAGCGCCGCGGCCACCTCCGCAGCAGGCAGCGTGTCGCACACCAGGAACAGGCGCACGAGGGTGCCGAGATCACCACCGTCCGTCGCGGCCCGCCGCACCGGCACGGGCTCGCCCCGGCCGAGCGCGGCGTGCGCGTCGGGGCCGAGCAGCTCGAGCAGCGTGTCGGTGTCGAACCGGGCGCGCGTCAGCGCCGTGCGCAACGGGGGGCAGATCGAAAGCAGCAGGTCGCGGTCCACCCCCGCATTCTGGCAGCACCCCGAGGCCGCGTCGCCGGGGGACCGGGAGCCGGGTCAGCCCTCGATGATGCGGGGCTGCGGGCCCTCCAGGGCGGTGGTCCCGTCCCCGCGGCCGTCCCAGCGGCTGGGCTCGTCCTTCGACCGCGGTGGCCGATCGTTGGCGATGAGCACCGCCACCCACGGCAACGGGACGGACAGGGCGAGGATGCCCACCGAGAGCCAGGGATTGGCGAACGCCGCGTACGCGAGGGCGGCGAGGATCATGGCGGGGATGCGGAAGGACATGAGCGTGAGGTACTTGCGGACCCGCGCACGGTGCTGGTCCTCCAGCGACAACGCCGCCTCGGTGATCAGAACCGGTTTCTCGGGTGACCCGTCGTCGTAGTCCCCATTGAAACCCGGAGTTCTCGACATCCCTCTACTGTCCCACTCGCGCGCGCGGAATGCACATGCGCATCTGCACCGGGGGTGCGGCATCATGTAACGGTGAGCACCGACATCAAGGAACGGCCGGATACCACCACCGACGAAACCACCGACGACGACACTCCCAAGTTCTTCCACTACGTCAAGAAGGACAAGATCGCCGAGAGCGCGGTCATGGGCACCCACGTCGTCGCGCTGTGCGGCGAGGTCTTCCCGGTGACGCGCTCCCCGAAACCGGGGTCACCGGTGTGCCCGGAGTGCAAGAAGGTCTACGAGGGCCTGCGCAAGGGCGACTGATCGACGGTCTCGTCCGGAGCCGCCGGGGCGTGTTCGCCGGCGGCCTTCTCCGCTGCGCGGGGGTGCGGAGCGTCCACGGGGCACGACTCCGGTTCCCGCTGGTCCGGCCGCATGATGTCCGGTAGCCGGATCGGGATCGGCGCCGTCCCGAGCCGCCGGGTCAGGCCGGTCACCGCGGCCGCCGCCGGCGAGGGCGCCGCGGCGGCCCGTTCGGCCAGCCACCGGCGCATCTGCTCGATGCGGGTCTCGCGGGCGGGCCAGAACTCCTGCACGGTCGCGTTGAACTCGGCACCCAGCACGACGGCGAAGCCGAGGAAGAAGGTGAACAGCAGGAACGCGATCGGGGTGGCGAGCGCGCCGTAGGTGTAGCCGGTCCCGGAGACCCACCGCAGATACCAGCGCAGTCCCGCGCTCGACGCCATGAAGAACGTGCCCGCGAGGATCGCGCCGCCCAGCAGCCGATGCCACGGCAGCGATCTCGGCAGCGCCACCTTGTACAGCGTCGTCAGGCCCACGAGCAGCAGCAGTCCCACGCCGGGGTAGTAGAACGTGTCCAGCAGCCGGGTGCCGAGGTCGTACCACGCCGCCGGCAGCGCGCGTCCGATCATGGTCGGCCCGAGCGCGACGAGTGGCAGCGTGAACACCGCCAGCACGAGGAACACCACGTACAGCAGCAGCGCGAAGAACCGCTGCCAGACGGGATGCCGGTGATCGTGCTGGTCGTGTGCCTCGTCGATCGAGTCCACGAACGTCGAGATCGCCGACGAACCCGCCCAGAGCGACAGCAGGAACCCGAGGGACATCACGTCGGCGCGTCCCCGCAGCAGCACGTCCTGCACCGTGGGCCCGATGATGTCGTCGACGACGCTCTCGCTGAACATCGTGCGGCTGAACGTGACGATCTTGGACTGGATGATCTCCACCGTGTCCGGCCCGAACCACCCGGCCACGTACCCGAGACTGCCCAGCAGGCCCAGCAGCAGCGGGGGCAGCGACAGCGTCTGCCAGAAGGCGGCGGCTGCGGCCTTGCTGAAGATGGAGTCGTCCCACGCCTTGGTCGCCGTGCGGGCGATCACCTGTAGGCCGCGATGCACCGGCCGCCGTCGCGGGCTCGATGCGGCGGTGGATCCGGCCGGTGGGGATATCTCGCTCATGGGTACTTCCAGCATTCCTGACGACACGCCGCGGTGCGCGGCGGCGGGCCGACGGGACCGCGAATTCTGTCATGATCGTCTCCTGTCGCCCGCGTCACGGACGGCGGTTCGGATGCGGGCCGGGCTCGCGGGCCGGGATAGGCTGCTCGACGGCCGTCGCCCGCCCGGCGACCGCACGGCGGTGCCCGTTCGCCGCCCGGCGACGTCGCCGTAGAGCGAAACCACCTGCACGACCGGAGAAGGAGCACGAGTAGCCGGTGAGCACCGAGACCCTCGGAACAGCGTCCTCCGCCCCCGCCGGACAGCTGCGCGCCTGGCAGCGCCGGGCCCTCACGAAGTACCTCGCGACGGGTCCGCGGGATTTCCTCGCCGTCGCGACCCCGGGCGCCGGTAAGACCACGTTCGCGCTGCGCGTCGCGAGCGAGCTGCTGCGCGACCGCACCGTCGACCAGGTGACGGTCGTCGCCCCGACCGAGCACCTCAAGCACCAGTGGGCCGCCTCGGCCGCCCGCTCCGGCATCGCGCTGGACTCGAACTTCACCAACTCCACGGGCCAGACGTCGAGCGACTTCCACGGCGTCGTGGTGACCTATGCACAGGTCGCCTCGCATCCGTTCAAGCATCGGGTCCGCACCGAGGCGCGCCGCACCCTGGTGATCCTCGACGAGATCCACCACGGCGGCGACGCCAAGAGCTGGGGCGAGGGCATCCGGGAGGCGTTCGGCGACGCCACCCGCCGCCTCGCCCTGACCGGAACACCGTTCCGCAGCGACGACAGCGCCATCCCGTTCGTGGTGTACGAACCGAACGCCGACGGTCTCATGCAGTCCAGGGCCGACCACGCGTACGGCTACGCCGACGCGCTCGCCGACGGCGTCGTGCGCCCGGTGGTGTTCCTCGCGTACTCCGGTGAAGCCCGGTGGCGCAACAGCGCGGGGGAGGAGTACTCGGCGCGGCTCGGCGAGCCGCTCAGCGCCGAGCAGACCGCCCGGGCGTGGCGGACCGCGCTCGATCCCGCCGGCGACTGGATCCCGGCCGTCCTCACCGCCGCCAACACGCGGCTCGAGCAGCTGCGCCAGGGCGGGATGCCCGACGCGGGCGGATTGGTCATCGCCAGCGACCAGACGGTGGCCCGCGCGTATGCCAGGATCCTCGAGCAGCTCACCGGCGAGGCGCCCGCACTCGTCCTGTCCGACGACCCGACGGCCTCCGGGCGCATCTCGGAGTTCGATGCGAGCACCCAGCGCTGGATGGTGGCGGTGCGAATGGTGTCCGAAGGCGTCGACGTGCCGCGGCTCGCGGTGGGCGTGTACGCCACCAGCGCGTCGACGCCGCTGTTCTTCGCCCAGGCCATCGGCCGGTTCGTGCGATCGCGCCGCAAGGGCGAGACCGCGAGCGTGTTCCTGCCGTCCGTGCCGGTGCTGCTCGATCTCGCCAGCCAGCTCGAGGCCCAACGGGACCACGTGCTCGGCAAGCCCCACCGCGAGAAGGAGGGCTTCGACGACGACCTGCTCGCCGACGCCAACCGGCGCAAGGACGAACCCGGCGAGGAGGAGAAGGCGTTCACCGCGCTCGGCGCCGACGCCGAGCTCGACCAGGTGATCTACGACGGCTCCTCGTTCGGCACGGCGACGTTCGCCGGCAGCGAGGAGGAAGCCGACTACCTGGGGCTTCCCGGGCTGCTCGACGCCGAACAGATGCGGGCGCTGCTGCGCCGCCGCCAGCAGGAGCAGCTGGACAAGCCGGCCTCCCCGCCCACCCCCGTCCCGCCGCCGCAGGTGGCCGAGCGGGTGGCGACCGCCGACTCGCTGGCCCGGCTGCGCAAGGAATTGAACTCGCTCGTCGCCATGCACCACCACCGCACCGGCAAGCCGCACGGGGTCATCCACGGGGAGCTGCGGCGGCAGTGCGGCGGCCCGCCGACCGCGATCGCCACGGCCGAGCAGCTGGGCGACCGCATCGCCCTGCTGCGTCAGTGGTGAGCCGGCCGACGGTGAACCGGCCGAGGGCACACTCCCGGAACGGCGAAACGGGCGACCACTCGCGGTGGTCGCCCGTTTCGGGTCGGGTCTCGGAGTCGGTCGGCTCCGGAACGGTGGATCAGACGGCGGCTTCGGCGTCGGACTCGGTCACGATCGTGGCGCCGAGTTCACGCAGCCGGTCGGTGTGCTCCTTGGCGTGGTGGCCGCAGAAGAGCAGCTCGCCACCGGTGGCAAGGACGGCACGGACGCGAGCGGCTGCACTGCACCGATCGCAGCGGTCTGCGGCGGTCAACTTCGGGCTGGTCAACGTTCCGGGCATGACTCCTCCAAACTGGCCACCACTGTCGTCGGTTGCCTGGGGTCTGGTCCGCCGCACCGGGCCGGCGCGGTGGATCTACTGTGTCAGACGATTCCCGTTCATGCGTTGTTCCAATCCTCCGGAAATGGTGTCGCGTTTCACCCCGGAACCGGCCGAATGCCGACGACGTGCGGTTTCGCGGCTGCGGGTGTTCGCTCACAGCGCAGAGCCCTCGGCGCCGTCGCGGGCCCGGAACGGCCGTCGAGAGGGGGCGCGGTGACGGATCGGCTGGTACACATCTGCGCGCGGGCCGACTGGGAGCGGGCGCAGCACAGCGGGGCGTTGACCCCAGAGTCGCTCGCCGCGCAGGGGTTCGTGCACCTGTCGGCCCCGGAACAGGTGCACCTGCCGGCGAACCGGTTGTTCGCCGGCCGCACGGACCTGGTGCTGTTGCACATCGACCCGGCCCGGCTCGTGGACGAGGTGCGGTTCGAGCCGGGGGTGCCGGGCGATCCGGCGGGGATGGCGTTCCCGCACCTCTACGGTCCCCTCCCCGTCGCCGCGGTCACCGCAGTCGTCGACTACCTCCCCGACGAAAACGGACGGTTCGGACATCTCTGACGGTGCGCCGTCACCCGTGTCCGCCGTGAGCCCTACTCTGGCGGCATGAACGTCGAAGTGACGCCGCTTCCCGGGATCGGTGTGCGCAAGGACTTCGAGCTGGCGTCGGGTCGTCGGATCGGGGTCATCACGCATCGGGACGGCCATTCGGACCTGATCATCTCGAAGGCAGACGATCCCGACGCCTGCGCCGCCTCGCTACCGCTGACCGTCGAGGAGGCGGCCACACTGAGCAACCTGCTCGGCGCGCCCCAGCTCGTCGCCCAGCTCCAGGAGGACCACCGGGAGCTGCCCGGGATCATCACCCGGCAGCTGCACATCCACGACGGCTCCCGCTTCGACGGGGCGGTGCTCGGGGACACGGCGATGCGGACCCGCACGGGCGTGTCCGTCGTCGCGGTGATGCGCGCGGGGCAGGTGACGCCGTCGCCGGGACCGGACTTCGTGCTCACCGGGGGAGACATCCTCGTCGCCGTCGGCACCGCCGACGGGCTGGACGCCGCGGCCAGGATCCTGCGCAACGGCTGACGGATGAACTCGACCACGCTCGCCCTGATCGAACTGGGGGCGGTGTTCTTCGCCCTGGGGGTGCTCGGACGGGTCGCCGCGCGATTCGCCATGTCGCCGATCCCGTTCTACCTCCTCGGCGGTCTGGCGTTCGGCACCGGCGGCTTCGTCCAGCTCGGCGACATCAGCGAATTCAGTCACGTCGCCAGTGAGATCGGCGTGGTCCTGCTCCTGCTGCTTCTCGGGCTGGAATACACGGCCTCCGAGCTCATGACCGGGCTCAAACGTTCCCGCGCGGCGGGTCTGCTCGATCTCGTGCTCAACGCCGCGCCGGGGGCGGCGATCGCGCTGCTGCTCGGTTGGGGTGCGACGGGGGCGTTCGTCCTCGGGGGCATCACCTACATCTCGTCCTCGGGCATCATCGCCAAGACGCTGACCGACCTCGGCCGTCTGGGTAACCGGGAGACTCCCGTGGTGCTGTCGATCCTCGTCTTCGAGGACCTCGCGATGGCGGTATACCTGCCGATCCTGACCGCGGTGCTCGCCGGGGTCAGCCTGATCGGTGGACTCGAGGCCGTCGCGATCGCCCTGGGCCTGGTCACGATCGTGCTCGTGCTGGTGCTGCGGTACGGGCGTTACGTCTCCGCGGTGCTCGACAGCCCGGACAGCGAGACGCTGCTGCTCAAGCTGCTCGGGGCCGCGCTCCTCGTCGCGGGCGTCAGCTCGGCGATGCAGGTATCGGCGGCGGTCGGTGCGTTCCTGCTCGGCATCGCGATCTCGGGGTCGACCGCCCACAATGCGGCTCGCGTCCTCGAGCCCCTGCGGGACCTGTTCGCGGCGATCTTCTTCGTGTTCTTCGGCCTCAACACCGATCCGACCGCGATCCCCCCGGTGCTGGGGTGGGCGGTGCTGCTCGCCGTCGTCACGGCGCTGACGAAGATCGCCACCGGCTGGTGGGCGGCCCGCCGGCACGGCATCGGCACCATGGGCCGGGCCCGCGCGGGCGCTGCACTTATCGCCCGCGGCGAGTTCTCCATCGTCATCGCCGGACTGGCCGTCACCTCCGGCCAGGTGGACGCCGAGCTCGCCGCCCTCGCCTCGGCGTACGTGCTGATCACGGCGGTGCTCGGACCCGTCGCGGCACGGATCGTCGAGCCCGTCACCCGCACCGTGGTGCCCCGGCTACGCGAACGGCCGTCGGCTGCGGAGCCGACGGCCGATCGCCGTGAAGCGGAAGAGTTCTAGACGACGATCCTCAGTCGAGGTAGTCGCGCAGCACCTGCGACCGCGACGGGTGCCGCAGCTTCGACATGGTCTTCGACTCGATCTGCCGGATCCGTTCGCGGGTGACCCCGTAGACCTGCCCGATCTCGTCGAGGGTCCGGGGCTGACCGTCGGTCAGGCCGAACCGCAGCCGGACGACGCCGGCCTCGCGCTCGGACAGGGTCTCGAGCACCGACTGCAGTTGGTCCTGCAGCAGCGTGAACGACACCGCGTCGACGGCGACCACGGCCTCGCTGTCCTCGATGAAGTCGCCGAGCTGGCTGTCGCCCTCGTCGCCGATGGTCTGGTCGAGGGAGATCGGCTCACGCGCGTACTGCTGGATCTCCAGCACCTTCTCCGGCGTGATGTCCATCTCCTTGGCCAGTTCCTCCGGGGTGGGCTCGCGCCCGAGGTCCTGGAGCAGCTCGCGCTGGATGCGGCCGAGCTTGTTGATCACCTCGACCATGTGCACCGGGATGCGGATGGTGCGGGCCTGATCGGCCATCGCGCGGGTGATCGCCTGGCGGATCCACCACGTGGCATACGTGGAGAACTTGTAACCCTTCGTGTAGTCGAACTTCTCCACCGCACGGATCAGACCGAGGTTGCCCTCCTGGATCAGATCCAGGAATGCCATGCCACGGCCGGTGTAGCGCTTGGCGAGCGAGACGACGAGACGCAGGTTGGCCTCGAGCAGGTGGTTCTTGGCGCGGTTGCCGTCGCGGCAGATCCAGTTCAGGTCGCGGCGCTGCGCGACCGGCAGCTTCTCGCCCTTGTCGGCGTACTCCTGCAGCCGGTAGGTGGCGTACAGGCCGGCTTCGATGCGCTTGGCGAGTTCGACCTCCTCCTCGGCGTTGAGCAGCGCGACCTTGCCGATCTGCTTGAGGTAGGCGCGCACCGAGTCGGCGGAGGCGGTCAGCTCGGCGTCCTTGCGGGCCTGCCGCAGCGCCTCCGACTCCTCCTCGTCCCAGACGAAGTCGCCCGACGCCTTGTCCTTGTCGCTGGGCTCGTCGTCGGCTTCCGTCACCTCCACGACCACGTCCTCGGCACCTTCGAGGTCGGCCTCGGCGACGTCGAGATCCTCGAGCTCGGCTTCCTCGCCCTCGAACTCGTCGCCGGCAGGCTTGCCCGCCTTCTTGGCGGCGGCCTTCTTCGCCGTGGTCTTCTTGGCGGCGGCCTTCTTGGCCGGGGCCTTCTTGGCGGCCGCCTTCTTCGCCGGGGCCTTCTTGGCCGCGGCCTTCTTCGCCGGCCGCTTCGTGGCGGGTGCGGTACCGGTCGTGGTATCCGCGGCGTCCGCGGAGGCTGCCGATTCGTTCGGGGAATCAGCCGTGTGGATTTCGGTGGCTGCCACGTACGCCCTTTCGTGACGAGGTAGTGCGGCGTCGCGCCAGAGTGTTTCCGGCGGAGAGGTCTGTCGGGATCAGGCCGGTTCGCAGCCGGCTGTGCACCATTGTAACGATCGCCGCCGCGCGCGATGTGCAGGACTCAGGGGAGTACACCTGTTTTCGCAGCATAGGCGGCCCCGATGATGCCGGCCGCGTTGCGCAATGCGGCCGGAACGACGGGTGTGCGGTTGGTCAGCAACGGGATCCACTTCTCGTGCTTGCGGCTGATCCCGCCGCCGGCGATGAACAGGTCGGGCCACAACAGGGCCTCGAACCGCGACAGCACCAGCGAGACCTCCTTCGCCCACCGCTTGTACGTCCACTCGTTGTTCTCCTTGACCGATGACGCCGCGCGGTGCTCGGCCTCCATCCCGTCGATCTCCATGTGCCCGAACTCGGTGTTCGGCAGCAGATCGCCGTTGTGCAATACCGCCGAGCCGATCCCGGTCCCGAACGTGAGCAGGATGACCACCCCGGTCGCGTCCTTGGCCGCACCGAAGCGGTCCTCGGCGAGGCCGGCGGCGTCCGCGTCGTTCAGGACACTCACCGGGCGGTCGCCCAGAACCGACGAGAACAACGTCCGGGCGTCGGTGCCGATCCACGCCGGATCGATGTTCGCGGCCGTGCGCGCCACGCCGCCCGTCACCACGCTCGGCAGGGTGACCCCCACCGGTCCCGTCCACTGCGCCTCGTCCACGATCCGGGCGACCGTGTCGGCGACGGCCTGCGGGGTGGACGGCTGCGGGGTCAGGATCTTGATGCGCTCGCCCACCAACCGGCCTGAGGACAGATCGACGACGCCGCCCTTGATGCCGCTGCCGCCGACGTCGACGCCGAATCCGAGAAGGTCCGGGTCCGGCGTGGCCGGGTGCATCGTCTGCGTCATCTCGCGCTCCCTCTCGTCACCGGAACAGTCACCGCGGGCGACCGCTGTCGTGACGTCACCCTAATCCGAACGTGGCCGCCGCGCGGGTGGTGCCGTGCCGCACAGTGTGTTCGGATACTCGGGTGCCCGACACCCCGGACTCCCGCCCCTCTACGCTGTCCCCCGACGTCACCACGGACCCGGCCCTGCTGCGCGAGATCGCCGTGTCCGTCGCGGCCGAGGCCGCCGGTCACGTGCGCGCCCGGCGGCCCGACCTGTTCCCACCCGCCGACACGGGTACCGACCGCGTCGGCGCGGTGCGGACGAAGAGCACCGACACCGACCCCGTGACGGTGGCGGACACCGAGACCGAGGACCTGATCCGTCGGCTGCTGACCCGGTTGCGGCCGGGCGACGCGATCCTCGGGGAGGAGGGCGGCGCCCACACCGGATCGAGCGGCGTCCGCTGGGTCGTCGACCCCATCGACGGCACGGTGAACTTCGTCTACGGCATCCCGGCCTACGCGGTGTCGGTGGCAGCTCAGGTCGGGGGGCGGTCCGTGGCGGGAGCGGTGGTCGACGTCGCCGCCGGGGACGTGTACTCGGCCGCGCGCGGGCGCGGAGCCACCCGCACCGACGTCGGCGGAGCGGTGACGCGCCTGCGCTGCAACCCGGTCGACGACGTCGCCCGCGCCCTCGTCGCGACGGGCTTCTCCTACGCGCCGCACCGTCGCGAACGGCAGGGCGCGCTGGTGGCCGGGCTGCTGCCGAGGGTGCGGGACATCCGCCGCATCGGTGCGGCCGCCCTGGATCTGTGCATGGTGGCGTCGGGCCGCGTCGACGCCCACTACGAACACGGCCTGCAACCGTGGGACTGGGCGGCCGGTGCGCTGATCGCCGCGGAGGCGGGCGCGTGGGTGCAACTCCCGGCCGGAGCCGGCGACGCCGGCGAGATCACCGTCGCCGCCGCGCCCGGCATCGCGACACAGCTCGCGGACCTGCTCGCCGCGCTCGGCGCCGACGCGCCGATCCCGGCCTGACGGTCCGCGGCGCGCTCAGCAGCGGGCGTCGCGGGCCGCGGCCAGCAGGTCGATGTCGAGCGGCGCGGCGGCCGCGCCCACCGGCGCCTCCCGCAGCGACTGCAGCACCTCCTCGGCATCGGCGTTGGGCGCGATCTCCTTGGAGTAGGTGCCCAGGGCCAGGTCGACGGTGTCGTCGGCGCGGTCGTCGCGGACGAGTTCGGCGCACGGCGCGACCAGCCACACCGTGCTCGCCGCCGCGGTCCCGGCCGCCCCGAACCTGATCTGGCCGTGACACTGCATGTTCTGGTCGATGTAGACCGGGTCGTTGCCGGCCTGCACATCCGGTGCGCTCGCGAATCCGTATTCGGCCAGCTGGGTTGCCACGTGGGTGGCCTGGCCACGTTCGCCGTTGGCGTTGAACACCCGCACCCGCGTCGCCGCCAGGGGAGCGGGCTCCACGTCGAGCAGGACGGAACGATCGACCACCTCGCCGAGGGGGGCCGGCTGGGGTCCGCCCGGCTCCGACGGGACGGTCGGCGGGGCGTTGCACGCCACGGTCCTGGACACCGGGTCCGAGCCGGCGAACACCGATGTCCACACCACGATCCCGATCGTCGCCAGGACCGCGAACAGGGCCGCGGCGGGCACGACGCGGCGCCGTGGGAACGGCCGGCCGCGTTCGTCCCGCGCGCGGCCTTCGGTGATCAGGGAAACCACGGCGCCCTGCCTCTCGCATCTCCAAGGGTTGTGTGCGACCACTGTAGAGGGCCTCCCGGTGGGGTCCGCGAAGGTGGGCGACCGGTGGAATGTCTCGAGTTGCTGTGGTGTTGGTGACAATTGACCGACAATTCCCCGGACCGGGTGTATCGGTTACGGCTTCCGTGGGTACTTCCGCTATTGTTCGGCGGCCCAGGTCGTCGAAAGAGGCGACGGCGAGGCTTTCGACAGCGGAAGGCCCGGGTCGTGTCCGGGACCCGGATACGGCCGGTGGGAACTTCCGGAGACGGTCGGGCGTTGCCCGGGCCGAAGGACATGAACAGTGTCCTTCGGCAGGGCACCTGCACGAGGACTAGAGGTAGAGGAAATGGCGACTGACTACGACGCACCGAGGCGAACCGAAACCGATGATGTGTCGGAGGATTCACTCGAAGAACTGAAGGCGCGACGCAACGAGGCGCAGTCCGCCGTCGTGGACGTCGACGAGTCGGACACCGCGGAGTCCTTCGAGCTGCCCGGGGCGGATCTGTCCGGCGAGGAACTGTCGGTGCGGGTGGTGCCGAAGCAGGCCGACGAGTTCACCTGCTCGAGCTGCTTCCTGGTGCACCACCGCAGCCGGCTCGCGAGCGACGAGAACGGAGTGATGATCTGCCGGGACTGCGCGGCCTGAGTCCTGGAGGGACGGCGCGGCCTGAGTCCTGGAGGGACGGCGCGGCCTGAGTCCTGGAGGGACGGCGCGGCCTGAGTCCCGGAGGGACGGCGCGGCCTGAGTCCCGTAGGGACGGCGCTGACCGGCCGCCCCCGGTTCAGCGTTCGGTCTTGTCGGCACACCCCAAGGCGGCCAGCAGCTCTGCCGGCCGCCTTGTGCTGATCAGCCAGTAGGGGGTGGGGTCGTCCGGGTCGTCCAGCACGACGAGCACCATCGTCCCGATCCACGGGCGGTGCTGGACGTACGCCGCCGGGTCGAGCTGGCGCCCCAGGGCGGCGCTCTTCGCCGACGCCGGCACCACGACACCGCGGGAGATCACCTCGAGCGGCAGGTGCGCCCGGCCGACGATCAACTCCCCGCCCGTCACCTCCAGCCGCAGCCGGGACAGCCACACGAGCGCCCAGACAGGGAACGGCAACAGCAGCACGTACGGCAGCCAGGCGTACAGGCCGGGCGCCCCCATGTGCAGTTCCGCGGCCAGCAGCGCCGCGACGCCCAGGCCTAGGGGCCACCACCACAGCGGCACCCACATCCGTTCGGAATAGACCGGTGCGCCGGTCGTCTGCTGCGCATCCGCATCGGGTCGAGAGGTTCGAGACACGTCCATCAGAGTAGTCTCGGTGCACGTGACCGATCTTCCAGCCGTCCCCCTGCTCCGCCTGGACCCGGGGATTCCCTTGCCCGCGCGGGCACACGCCGGCGACGCCGGTGTGGACCTGTGCACCACGGTGGACGTGACCATCGAGCCCGGGCGGCGAGCGCTGGTGGGGACCGGCATCGCGGTGGCCCTGCCCGTCGGCACGGTGGGTCTGATCCATCCGCGCTCCGGTCTGGCCGCGAAGTACGGGCTCTCCGTGGTCAACACTCCCGGGACGGTGGATGCGGGCTACCGGGGGGAGATCAAGGTGTGCCTGATCAACCACGACCTCGACCGCGCGGTCGAACTGCGTCGTGGTGACCGCATCGCGCAACTGCTCGTGCAGAGGGTCGAGCTCGTCGACTTCGTCGAGGTCGGTTCCCTCGACGACACCAGCCGCGGCGCCGGAGGATACGGGTCGAGCGGTGGGCACGCCGGTCTGGTGAAGGAAGGTTCCTGACATGTTCGGACGACGCCGGAAGAACCGGGACGCCGAGGCTCCGGGCCTCGCGGACGAGGGCAACTTCGACTCCGCGCCCGTGGACGACGAGGTGCAGGCGCCCGAGGGCGGTCCCTACGACATCGACGACATCGGCGAGGACGCGGTCGGTAGCCGGCTCGACCTCGGGTCGGTGCTCGTCCCGCTGCCACCGGGCGGGCAGATCCAGGTGGAGATGGCACCGAACGGCCAACCGCAGGCCGTGCATCTGGTGACCCAGCACGGCCGGATCACGGTCTCCGCGTACGCGGCACCGAAGTCCCCGGGGCAGTGGCGGGAGGTGGCCGCCGAGCTGGCCGAGTCGCTGCGCCGCGACAACGCGACGGTGAGCATCGAAAGCGGACCGTGGGGCCGGGAGCTGCAGGGCAGCACCCCGAACGCGGACCTGCGCTTCCTCGGTGTCGACGGCTACCGGTGGATGATCCGCTGCGTCGTCGCCGGACCGGCAGGTTCGGTGACGGCCGACTCGCCGCTGGTGGAGACGGCACGTGCCATCGTCGCCGAGACCGTCGTGCGGCGCGGCCAGGATCCGCATCCGGTGCGGACGCCGCTGCCGGTGGTGCTCCCGAAGGCCCTCGCGGAGCAACTGGCCGCCGCGCAACAGCAGGCGGCAGCCCAGCAGGCGGCAGCCCAGCAGGCGGCCCAGCAGGCGGCGGCCCAGCAGCCCCTGCCGCCGCAGCAGTCCGCGCAACAGCAGCAGCCCGCGCCGCCCCAGCAGCCCGAACCGCCCCGGCCGCGGCACGGCGAGTCGGGTTCTGCGATGCAGCAGCTCGGCTTCTGACGGTCCGGTCCGCCGGGGTCAGTCCCCGACGCGGCGCAGTGCCTCCAGACAGGTGGCTCCGAGCACGGCGGGATCGGCGCCGATCCCGGCGAGGGTGACGGTGCCCAGCGCGGCCCGCCTCAGGTGCGCACACCATTCCTGCGCGACCGCGAGGGGATGGACCGGGTCGTCCACGGCGGCGGCGATGCCGACCGGCACCTCGACGGTCCGCAGCTCGTCCCGGTCCGGCGCCCGGTAGCGGGACGCCTCGTCGAGCGCCGCCGGCAGGCCCGGCCACTGCGACCGCCAGGAGCGGGCCAGTTCGACCCCGAGCCAGGCGGGGCTGGACGCCACCATCGCCGCGGTGACCGCAGCAAGTCCGTGGGCGCGCAGCTCGCCGGCCGTCCAACGGGCGCTCGCCGCCGCCGGCGCGGCCTCCGGCGAGCCCGTCCACGCCGGCAGGGCTGCGAGCACGCCGACGGTGCGCCCCGGGTGCTCGGCCGCCCACCGCAGCGCGACGGCCGCCCCGAGCGACACCCCGCCCACCAGCACGGGACCGTCGGCGGCGGCGCGCTCGAGTGCATCGACGTAGCTGCCGACCACGCGGGCCGGGTCCGGGTCGACCGCGACGGTGCGTATTCCGGCAGCGGCGAGCGGACCGCCGAACGCCCGCTCCACGAAGCGGGCGTCGGAGCCCGTCCCGGGCAGGACGACGGCGACGAAAGTGCTGGCCCCGGCGTGTTCGGGGGACGTGTTCGCGGAGCGCATGGTCCGATCCTGCCGGACCCGTCCGAGCAGGTGGGAACCCGAGTGGTTGCCCTGTGCGGATAGGTCTACAGTGGCCCTCAGGAAAGCCCCATGCGCGGCCCGCGATCCGTGCCGCGCCCTTCTCAGGAGCACGCTATGGCACCCGCCGCAGCCGGTTACTTCCGCCGACTCACCCGTCGGCTCACGGAAGATCTCGAGCAACTCGACGCCGAGGAGATCGCCGAAACCGCCCAGGCGACGGGTGCCCGCCGCGCCTGCGACTGTGCGCGCGGCGAAGAGGTGACCATGTTCGGTCGTCTCCGCAGTGTCGAGGCGTGCCCGAAGGCCGCCAGCGCCGCCGTCGAGGCGGAACTGTTCGACGGCACCGAGGCCGTCAAGCTCGTATGGATCGGACGTCGCCGCATTCCGGGCATCGAGCCGGGCAAGACCCTGCTGGTGCGCGGGCGCGTCGGCGAGCGTGACGGCTCGAAGGTCATCTACAACCCGTATTACGAACTGCGCGAGCGGGCCTGACCCGAGCGCCGGTGCCCCAGCGCCCGGCGCCGCCCCGCGCCCGCGTGGGGCTGTGGCACCCTCGTAGGAGTGAGCGACAAGCAGCAGACGGTCCTGGAACAACTCGGTGGACTCAGCGGGTTGGTCTACTCGACCGTGCCCGTGCTGGTGTTCGTTCCGGTCAACAGCATCTGGGGCCTGACCGCCGCGATCTGGGCGGCCCTCGCCGTGGCCACCGTCATCCTCGTGTGGCGGCTCGTCCAGCGCACCCCCGTCCAGCCCGCGGTCTCGGGGCTCCTCGGTGTGGGCGTGTGTGCGTTCATCGCCTACCGCACCGGCGACGCCAAGGGCTACTTCCTCTTCGGCATCTACACCAGCCTGCTCTATGCCGCCGGTTTCGTCCTGTCCATTCTGGTGCGGCGGCCCCTGGTCGGCGTCATCTGGGGCATGCTCAACGGGCAGGGATCGTCCTGGCGGCGGCATCGCGTCGCCGTGCGCGCCTACGACATCGCGACCGCGGCGTGGGCGCTGGTGTTCGCGGCCCGCTACTTCGTGCAACACGAGCTGTACGACGCCGACCGGACCGGCTGGCTCGCCGTGGCCCGGATCGGTATGGGATGGCCGCTGACCGCGGTGGCGTTGCTCGTGACCTTGTGGGCGGTCCGCCGCGCCGATCGGCTCGTCGAGCCGGCGCCCGAGGCTGTCGACGAGCCCGTCGAGACCGGCCCGGGCCGGGCCGCCGAAGCCGGCCCCGACCAGGACGCGCGGTGACCTGCTAGAGGCCGATGGCCGCCCGCAGTTCCTGCTCCACCTCGGCCGCGGCGACGAACAGCAGCTCGTCGCCGCCTTCGAGCGGATCGTCGGGCTGCGGGACGATGACCCGGCCGCCGCGCAGGATCGTCACCAGGGCCGCGTCCCGGGGCAGTTGCAGCTTGCGCACCGGCTTGCCGGCCAGCACGGTGGTGTCCGGCAGCGTGATCTCGACCAGGTTCGCGCCCTTGCGCAGCGTCATCAGCCGCACCAGGTCGCCGACCGAGACGGCCTCCTCGACCAGCGACGCCAGCATGCGCGGCGTGGACACGGCGACGTCGACGCCCCAGGACTCGTCGAACAGCCACTCGTTGCGCGGATCGTTGACGCGGGCGACGACGCGGGCGACGCCGAACTCGGTGGTGGCGAGCAGGCTCAGCACCAGGTTGGCCTTGTCGTCGCCGGTGGCGGCGATCACCACGTCGTACTGCTCGAGCTGTGCGGCCTCGAGCAGGCTCAGCTCGCACGCGTCGGCGTGCACCCACTTGGCGTCGGGCACGGATTCGGGCTCGACGTGCTCGAGCTTGCGTTCGAGCAGCATCACTTCGTGGTTGTTGCGGATCAGTTCGCGCGCGATGGAGCGCCCGACGGCTCCCGCTCCCGCGATGGCCACCTTCATCGGCGTTCCTCTCGGTGATTCCGGGTCGTGTGTTGCGGCTGCGCCTGCGGGCGCGGCACGGTCAGTCGTCGGCCGCGGGGGGCTGTTCGGCGAGGGCGATCGCCTCGGCGACGGTGCCCGAGACAGCCGCGATGTAGACCTGGTCGTCCGCCTGCAGCACGGTCTTGCGGTCGGGTAGGACCCCGGTGCCGAATCGGATGATGAACGCGACCCTCGAGTGGGTCGCGGCCTCGAACTCGGTGACGTTGCGGCCGATCCAGTCCTCGTGCACCGACACCTCCGCGACGGCGACGGTGCCGGTCGGATCCCGCCACTTGGCGGTCTGGCTCTCATGGGTGAGGTTGTGCAGGAACCTGTCGGTCGTCCACGGCACCGTCGCGACGGTCGGGATCCCGAGTCGCTCGTACACCGCGGCGCGCTTGGCATCGTAGATGCGGGCGACGACGCGCTCGACGCCGAAGGTCTCCCGGGCCACACGGGCGGAGATGATGTTCGAGTTGTCCCCGGAGGAGACGGCGGCGAACGCGTCGGCCCGCTCGATGCCGGACCGCACCAGCACGTCCCGGTCGAAGCCCATACCCACGATCGTGTGCCCGGGAAAGTCCGGACCCAGCCGCAGGAACGCGCTCGGGTCGCGGTCGATGACGGCCACCTCGTTGCCCAGTCGGACGAGCGCCGCGGCCAGGGAGGAACCCACCCGGCCACAGCCCATGACCACCACGTACACCGCTCGCTCCGTTCCGCTTCTTTCCGTGTCGCCGCGCGTCCCGATCGCGACGCGCAGAACCGAACCGTACCGCCCGCGCAGGACCGGCGTGCGGTGCCGGCCGAACGGGCTCCCCGCAGAGGTGCATTTCGGACACGGCCACGGGTGCCCGGCGGGTGGCCGGTGGGACGGCTTAGGCTTTGCGAGTGTCCAAGCTCTCGACCGCCACGAAGCGGTTGTTGTTGGGTAGGCCGTTCCGCAGCGACACGCTCGGTCACACGTTGCTACCCAAGCGAATCGCCCTGCCGGTGTTCGCATCCGACGCGTTGTCGTCGGTGGCGTACGCCCCGGAGGAGATCTTCCTCGTCCTGTCCGTCGCGGGTCTGTCGGCGTACGTGTTCACGCCGTGGATCGGCGTCGCGGTGGCGCTCGTCCTCGCCGTCGTCGTCGCCAGCTACCGGCAGAACGTGCACGCGTACCCCTCCGGCGGCGGCGACTACGAGGTTGCCACCGTGAACCTCGGTCCGACCGCGGGATTGACCGTCGGCAGCGCCCTGATGGTCGACTACGTGCTCACCGTCGCGGTGTCGATCTCCTCGGCCGCGGCGAACATCGGATCGGCGGTGCCGTTCGTGGCGCAGCACAAGGTACTGTTCGCGATCTCCGCGATCGTCGTGCTGACCGCGGTCAACCTGCGTGGCCTGCGGGAAGCCGGCACCGCGTTCGCCGTCCCGACCTACGCCTTCATGATCGGCATGATCGTCATGCTCGGGTGGGGTCTGGTGCGCGTCTTCGTGTTCGGGGACGACGTCAAGGCCGAGTCGGCCGGGTTCGAGTTGGTCGCCGAGCAGTCGGATCTGGCCGGGATCGCGTTCGTGTTCCTGCTGGCCCGTGCGTTCTCGTCCGGGTGTGCCGCGCTGACCGGCGTCGAGGCGATCAGCAACGGGGTGCCCGCGTTCCGCAAGCCGAAGTCCCGCAACGCCGCCACGACCCTGCTCATGCTCGGCGGGATCGCGATCGTCCTGCTCCTCGGCATGATTCTGCTCGCGAACAAGCTGGGGGTGGTCATCGCCGAACATCCCGAGACCCAGTTGCGCGGTGCCCCGGAGGGCTACCAGCAGAAGACGCTCGTGGCGCAACTCGCGCACGCGGTCTTCGACGACTTCCCGCTCGGGTTCCTGCTGATCACCATCGTGACCGCGTTGATCCTGGTGCTGGCCGCCAACACGGCGTTCAACGGCTTCCCGGTGCTGGCCTCGGTGCTGGCGCAGGACCGCTACCTGCCCCGGCAGCTGCACACCCGGGGCGACCGGCTGGCGTTCAGCAACGGCATCCTGTTCCTGTCGGGCGTGGCGATCGTCTTCGTGTGGGCCTTCGATGCCGAGGTCACCAAGCTGATCCAGCTCTACATCGTCGGGGTGTTCGTCTCGTTCACCCTCAGTCAGACCGGCATGATCCGGCACTGGACGCGGCATCTGGCGTCCGAGACCGACCCCGAACAGCGGGCCCGCATGCGACGGTCGCGGATCGTCAACACGATCGGCCTGATCATGACCGCATCCGTCCTGGTGATCGTGCTGGTGACGAAGTTCGCGGCGGGCGCGTGGATCGCGATCGTGGCGATGGTCGCGATCTTCGGTGTGATGAAGGCCATCCACCGTCACTACGACAGCGTGGCCGAGGAACTGGAGAACACCGAATGGGACGGTGTGCTGCCCAGCCGCACCCATTCGATCGTGCTGGTGTCCAAGCTGCACATGCCGACCCTGCGGGCGCTGGCGTACGCGCGGGCCACCCGGCCGGACACGCTCGAGGCGGTCACCGTCAACGTCGACGAGGCGGACACGCGGATGCTGGTGCGCGAATGGGAACGCAGCGACATCACCGTCCCTCTCAAGGTCGTCGAGTCGCCGTACCGGGAGATCACCCGCCCCGTCCTCGAATACGTCCGGCGGGTGCGACGGGACTCGCCGCGCGACGTGGTGACCGTGTTCATCCCGGAGTACGTGGTGGGTCACTGGTGGGAGCAGATCCTGCACAACCAGAGCGCGCTGCGGCTGAAGAGCCGGCTGCTGTTCCAGCCCGGTGTCATGGTCACCAGCGTCCCGTGGCAGCTGAGCTCGTCGGCCCATGCCCGCGGCGAACGATTGGACTCCGCGCCGGGATCGGTGCGGCGGGGATTCGAGGAGGAGGAGCGGTGAGCATCGACTGGTCCGGCCGTCGGCTCGAGGTGACGCTGGGCAGCCCGGCGCACGGGGGCTTCTGCGTCGCCCGGCACGAGGGGCGGGTCGTGTTCGTCCGGCACGGTCTGCCCGGGGAGCGCGTCGTCGCGCTGGTCACGGAGGACCGTGGCGGCTCGTTCTGCCGCGCCGACGCCGTCCACATCCTCGAAGCGTCGCCGGACCGGGTGGAGCGGGTGTGTCCCATCGCCGGTCCCGGCGGATCGGGGTGCTGCGACCTGTCCCACGCGACGGTGCCGGCCCAGCGGGCATTCGGGGCTGCGGTGGTCGCGGAGCAGTTGCGCCGTCTCGGCGGCATCGACCGCGAGGTGGTCGTCGAGGAGGTGCCGGGCGGGGCGGCGAACGGCACCCGCTGGCGCACCCGGGTGCGGCTGGCCGTCGACGCCGCCGGGCGAGCGGGGTATCGGCGCTACCGGAGCCACGAACTGGAGACCGAACTGGCGTGTCCGCAGATCGAGGCGCGCGCCTACGAGGGGCTGGCCGAGCGGGTGTGGCAGCCCGGTTCCGAGGTCCAGGTGGTCCTCGATGCGGACGGGACGCGGCACGTGGTCGAGATCGCACCGCCGCCGGTCTCCCGCACGGGACGTCGCAGTCCGGGCCGGCGGGGAGCGTCCGCCCGCCGCGCGGCGGCCGGTGCGCCCCGCGCCGAGAAGGTGATCGAGGGCTCGGGGCGGGCGGTGGAGCGGGTCGGCGGCCGGGACTGGCACCTGGCCGCGACCGGCTTCTGGCAGGCACACCGCGGCGCGGCGCAGACCTATTCGGACACCGTGGGGGAGTGGGCCGCGGCGTCGCCGGGGGCGACGGCGTGGGACCTCTACGGCGGTGTCGGGGTGTTCGCGGCCGTCCTGGCCGATCAGGTCGGCGACGGTGGCCGGGTCGAGTCTGTGGAACTGTCGCGCCGGGCGGTGCAGGACGGCGCGGAAGCGCTCTCGGATATCGGGCAGGTGCGGTTCCATGCGGGCCGGGTGGAACGGCTGCTGCCGGATCTCCCCGCCCCGCAGGTCGTGGTGCTCGATCCGCCTCGGGCCGGCGCCGGGCGCGAGGTGGTGGCGGCCGTCGCGGCGGCCGGGCCGGAGCGCGTCGTGCACGTCGGATGCGATCCGGCGTCGTTCGGCCGGGATGTCGGCCTGTACCGGGAGCACGGGTTCGAGCTGGCCGAGCTGCGCGTCTACGCGGCGTTCCCGTCGACGCATCACGTGGAGTGCCTGGCGTTGTTCACCCGCTGAGCAGGCCGATCACGGATTCAGGGCGTCTCGCGCGTCCTCCGCGGTTGCTTGCGGCATGCAACTAAATGTATAGTTGCGTGTCGCACGCAAATAATTTCGATTCGGAGGTGTTCCGTGGCTGTCCAGCCCGACACCGCGCACGCGCTCGTCGACGCGATCTTCCTGTTCGGTCGCACGCTGCGCACGACCCTGGCCAACTCGACGGGTGACCCGTTGCCCAACGCGCTGACCGGCGTCCTGTTCGTCCTGTGGCGAATGGGGGAGTGCCGCCCCACCGAACTCGCCGCGGAGCTGTGCATGAGTCAGTCCGCGTTGAGCCGGCAGCTGGGGGAGCTCGTCGAACGGGGGATGGTGGACCGCCACCGTGACCCGGACGACAGGCGTGCCCACCGCGTCAGCGTGTCCGAGACCGGGCAGAAAGCCCTGCGCGAGATCCGCGACCGGCGCGCCTCCCGATTGCACGAGCTGCTCGGCGGCTGGGACCAGGCGCAAGCCGAATCCGCCCTCGACGCGCTCGCGCACCTGAACCACACCCTTTCCGTACACGAACCCCCTGGAAGGAACTGCCTGTGAGTGCCGCAGCTGTCAGTCCCCCCTCCTCGGCGAGCGGACCCGGCGCCGCCGAGACCACCATGACGCACCGCGAGATCCTCGAGGCTCTCGCCGGCCTGCTCGCCGCCCTCTTCACGGCGCTGCTGAGCAGCACCATCGTGGCGGTTGCGCTCCCCACGATCATCGCGGACCTGAACGGCACCCAGACCCAGTTCGCGTGGATCATCACCACCGCGCTGCTCGCCAACGCCGCCTCGACGCCCATCTGGGGCAAGCTCGCCGACCTGTTCAACAAGAAGCTGCTGGTGCAGACGGCGATCGTCGTCTTCGTGGCCGGCTCGATCCTCGCCGGCTTCGCCACCAACGTGCCCGTCCTGCTCGCCGCCCGCGTGATCCAGGGCATCGGCATGGGCGGTCTCACCGCGCTCGTCGTCGCGGTCATCGGCAGCATCATCCCGCCCCGCGAACGCGGCCGGTACTCCGGCTACATGGGTGCGGTGATGGCCGTGTCGATGTCGGGCGGACCGATCCTCGGCGGCATCATCGTCGACAGCCCGCTCGGCTGGCGCTGGTGCTTCTTCATCTCGATCCCGATCGCCGTCGTCGCCCTGTGGCTGCTGCAGCGCACCCTGCACCTCGTGACCGAACGCAAGCAGAACGTGAGCATCGACTGGCTGGGCGCCACCCTGCTGACCGCCGGTGTCAGCGTCCTGCTGATCTGGGTGTCGTTCGCCGGCAAGGCCGGCTACTACGAGTGGCTGTCGTGGGAGACCCTCGCGTACGTCGGCGCCGGCGTCGGACTGCTCGCCGCCACCGTCGTGGTCGAATCCAAGGTCGCCGACCCGATCATCCCGCTGAAGATCGTCACCGAACGCACCACCGCGCTCGCGATCATCGCGTCCGTCGCCGTCGGCGTCGGGATGTTCGGTGCCACCGCGTTCCTCGGCCAGTACTTCCAGACGGCCCGCGGCTACAGCCCGACGGCCGCCGGCCTGCTCACCATCCCGATGGTGCTCGGAATGCTGTTCGCCTCGGTGGTCTCCGGCCAGCTGATCACCCGCTTCGGCCGGTGGAAGCCGTTCCTGGTGCTCGGCGCCGTACTGCAGGTGATCGGTTTCGGGCTGCTCGGGTTCCTCGACCACGCCACCCCGATGGGGCTGATCGGGGTCTACATCGCGATCGTCGGCCTCGGCACCGGCATGCTCATGCAGAACCTGGTGCTCGCCGTGCAGAACACCGTCAGCGTCCGCAACATCGGAGCCGCGAGCAGCTCGGTCGCGTTCTTCCGTACCTTCGGCGGCGCGATCGGTGTGTCCGTGCTCGGATCGATCCTCGCCACACGCGTGACGGCGCTGTCCGCGGACGGCTTCGCCGACCTCGGCATCGACACCGGCTCGGCCGGCGGCGGAGGCAACCTCGACCTCGCGGCCCTGCCCGAACCGGTCGCGGAGATCATCCGCCACGCCTACGGCGACGCCACCGGCCTGCTGTTCCTCGTCGCCGCGATCATCGCGCTGGTCACCGTCGCGGCGGTCGCGTTCATCCCGAACCGCCCGCTGCGCAAGACCATCGACATCGTCACCGAGGAGAAGGTGCCCGCGCCGGCGGAGCACTGATCAGGACCGGCGGTTGTACAACCACATCGTCGCCGGCCCGAACAGCACGATCAGCGCCGCGCACCACGCGAACACGATCGCGAGGTGCGCGGCGTCCGGCGTGCCCGCCGTCAGATCCCGGATGGCGGTGACGAGCCGGCTGATGGGATTGACCGTCACGAAGCCCTGCAGCCAGCTCGGCATCGTTGCGGGGTCGACGAACACGTTCGACGCGAAGGTGAGCGGGAACAGGATGGTCATGGACACACCCATCACCGCCTGCTCGGTGCGCAGCAGCATCGCCAGCATCGTCCAGACCCACGAGAGACTGAACGCGAACAGCAGCACGAGCGCCACCGACCCGATCGTGCCGATCGGGCCGCCCGTGGGCCGGAACCCGAGCATCATCCCGAGGGCCAGCACGATCACCGACGCCAGCGTGTAGCGGGCGAGATCACCGAACAACGCGCCGACGAGGGGAGCGGGCCGCCACACCGGCATCGAGCGGAACCGGTCGAACACGCCCTTCTCGATGTCGCGGTTGAGCGTCATGCCCGTGTACATCGTGATGGTGCACACCGTCTGCACCAGGATGCCGGGGATCAGGAACTGCACGTACGCGGTGGTCGAACCGGCCAGCGCCCCGCCGAACAGGTACGTGAACAGCAGCGTGAACATCAGCGGGAAGACGGTCACGTCGAACAACTGCTCGGGAACGTGCTTGATCCGCAGCAGTGCCCGCCACCCGAACGACAGCGACGCGGCGAACGCGGACGCCGGCGTCGGACGCGGCCCGGGGACATGGAGGACGTCCACGACGGCGGCGGGGGTGCCCGCCCGTCGGTCGGCGGTCGAGGTCACGACGCGATCTCCTCGTCTTCGTCGGGAATTTCCGTGGGATGGCCGGTGAGCGCGAGAAAGACCTCGTCCAGGCTCGGCTGCCCGAGGGCGAACGTCGTGACCGGAATGTCCGCCGCGGCGAGGGCCGTCAGCGCCCCCGCCGCGGCCCGCGGATCGTCCACCCGCGCGGTCAGCGCGGCCGGATCGGACGCGGCCGTCACCGCCACCCCCAGCGCGGCGCCCAGCACCGCCGCCGCCTCGTCCCGGCGCGCGGGATCGACCACCCGCACGTGCAGCGAACCCGACCCGACGGACGCCTTGAGCTCGCCCGGGGTGCCCTCGGCGATCACCCGGCCACGGTCGATGACCGCGACCCGGTCGGCGAGCTGGTCCGCCTCGTCGAGGTACTGCGTCGTCAGCAGCACCGTCGTCCCCGCGGCCACGAGCGCCCGCACGATCTCCCACACCTGGTTGCGGCTGCGCGGGTCGAGCCCCGTCGTCGGCTCGTCCAGGAAGATCAGTTCGGGAGCGACGATGATGCTCGCGGCGATGTCGAGGCGCCGCCGCATGCCCCCCGAGTACAGCTTCACCTGACGGCCCGCGGCCGGCTCCAGATCGAACGCCGCCAGCAGCTGTCCGGCCCGGGACCGGGCACCCGCCCTGGAGAAGCCCAGCAGCCGGGCGAGCAGTACCAGGTTTTCCGCGCCGGTCAGATCCTCGTCGAGCGACGCGAACTGGCCGGTGAGCGAGACCCGGCGCCGCACCAGCTCGGGCTGAAGACGCACGTCGTGCCCGAGTACGGTCGCGGTCCCGCCGTCCGGTGCGAGCAGGGTGGCCAGCATCCGGATCGTGGTCGTCTTCCCGGCGCCGTTCGGGCCGAGGACGCCGTAGACGCCGCCGGCGGGGACGGCGAGGTCGATTCCGGCCACGGCGGTCTCCGCGCCGAATCGCTTGATCAAGCCCGAGGTCTCGATGGCCAGTGCAGGGGGCATGGGTCCAGCCTCGCCCACGGTGCCGGGCCCGGCAATCGGTTTTGTCGGATTCGACCGGCCTGGGGTCGCCCCGCGCAGTGCCCACCCCGCTCGGCGGGGCCCGGCGTGCCACACCGGCGCCACCGTGGGCGACGTCACATCATCGGCATAATGAGGTGAGGGACACGGTGTGAGACGGGGCGGCGGCACGACGAAGCGAGTCGACCACCTCCGACGCTCCGTAGACTGGGTGGAACCGCTCGCGCGGAGACGCGCGAGTCCGAGCCGGAGGGAGCAATTCCAGTTGGGTGTCCTGTCCCGCATCGAGTCGCCCGAGGACCTGCGTCGGCTCAGCCAGCCGGAGATCAGGGAACTCGCCGGGGAGATCCGGCAGTTCCTAGTCGAGAAGGTGGCGGCGACCGGGGGACACCTCGGCCCCAACCTCGGCGTCGTCGAACTGACCATCGCCATGCACCGGGTCTTCGACTCCCCCCACGACCCGATCATCTTCGACACCGGGCATCAGGCGTACGTCCACAAGATCCTGACCGGTCGTAAGGACGGCTTCGACACGCTGCGCAAGCCGGGCGGCCTGTCGGGCTACCCCTGCCGCGCCGAGAGCGAGCACGACTGGGTCGAGTCCTCGCACGCCTCGGCCGCCCTGTCCTACGCCGACGGCCTCGCCAAGGCCTACGAGCTGTCGGACCAGCAGGACCGGACCGTGGTCGCCGTGGTCGGCGACGGCGCGCTCACCGGCGGGATGTGCTGGGAGGCGCTGAACAACATCGCGGCCGGCAAGGACCGGCGGCTCGTGATCGTCGTCAACGACAACGGCCGCTCCTATGCCCCCACCATCGGCGGACTGGCCGAGCACCTCGCGGCGCTGCGGCTGCAGCCCGGCTACGAGCGTGTCCTCGACAACGGCCGCCGCTTCGTGAAGCGGCTGCCGTGGATCGGTGCGGCCGCGTACTCCGTGCTGCACGGGATGAAGGTCGGCATCAAGGACGCGGTCAGCCCGCAGGTGTTGTTCACCGACCTCGGCCTGAAGTACCTCGGACCGGTCGACGGCCACGACGAGGCCGCTCTCGAGGCCGCCCTCCGCCGCGCCAAGTCGTTCGGCGGACCGGTGATCGTGCACGCCGTCACCCGCAAGGGCGCCGGGTACGCCCCGGCCGAGAACCATGTCGCCGATCAGATGCATGCCACCGGTGTCATCGACCCGGTCACCGGCCGCGCCACCGCGGCGGCGTCGGCTCCGGACTGGACGTCGGTGTTCTCCGACGAACTGCTCGTGCAGGGCGGCCGCCGCGAGGACGTCGTGGCGATCACCGCGGCGATGCCGGGACCGACCGGGCTGTCGGCCTTCGGCGAACGCTACCCCGACCGGATGTTCGACGTCGGCATCGCCGAGCAGCACGCCGTCACCTCCGCCGCCGGCCTCGCGCTCGGCGGAATGCACCCGGTGGTCGCGGTGTACTCGACGTTCCTCAACCGCGCCTTCGACCAGTTGCTGATGGACGTGGCGCTGCTGAGGCTGCCCGTGACCGTGGTGCTCGACCGGGCCGGCATCACCGGCGCCGACGGCGCCAGCCACAACGGTATGTGGGACTTCTCCCTGCTCGGCGTGATCCCGGGGATCCGGGTGGCGTCGCCGCGCGACGGCGCGACCCTGCGCGAGGAGTTCGGCGAGGCGCTCGCCATCGCCGACGGCCCGACCGTACTGCGGTTCCCGAAGGGCGCGGTCGGCCCCGACATCCCTGCGGTGGAGCGCATCGACGGCACCGTCGACGTGCTGCGGATGCCGTCCGAGTGTCGCGGTGACGTGCTGATCGTCGCGGTCGGCGCGTTTGCGGGCCTGGCGCTCGACGCAGCGGAGCGGCTCGAGCAGCACGGCCTCACCGCCGCCGTCGTCGACCCGCGCTGGGTGCTGCCCGTCCCGGCGGCCCTCGCCCGGCTGGCGCGGGACTTCCGGCTCGTCGTCACCGTGGAGGACGGCGGCATGCACGGCGGTGTGGGTTCGGCGGTCTCGTCGGCCCTGCGGGCGGCCGGGGTCGACGTTCCCACCCGTGAACTCGGTGTGCCGCAACGGTTCCTGGATCATGCGTCGCGGGAACAGATCCATCGTGAGCTGGGGCTGACCGCGCAGGACGTCGCGCGTCAGGTGACCGGCTGGGTCGTCGGGCTCGGTGCCGCGCAGAAGGCGGAGCAGGCCGTGGACGGGACCGCCGGGGAGGAGTCCGCGGGCGACGTCGTCGCTCAGCCGGCTTCCTCGAGGGTCCGTCCGCGTGTCTCGGGCACGAACTTGATCACCACCAGCAGAGACAGCGCGGCCATCACCGCGTAGCCGGCATAGGTGAACGACAGGTTCCAGTCCGCCAGCGCCGGGAACGTCGCGGACACGAGGAAGTTCGCGATCCAGTTGGAGGCGGTCGCGATGCCGACGGCGACGGCACGCACCCGGTTCGGGAACATCTCGCTGATGAGGACCCACACCACCGGACCCCACGACAGGGCGAAGAAGAACACGAAGGCGTTGGCCGCGAGCAGGGCGATCATGCCGTAGGTGTCGGACAGCGTCGCGACCTTCTCCCCGTCCTCGTTGACGACGAAGGTCGCCGAGTGGAAGCACACGGCGGCGGTGCCCAGCGACGCCGCCATCCCGACGGATCCGACGAGCAGGAGCGGCTTGCGGCCGATCTTGTCGATCACCGCGATGGCCACGAAGGTACCGACGATGTTGACCAGTGCGCTGACGACGCTGATGAGCAGGGACCGGTCCTCGCCGAATCCGACCGCCTGCCACAGCGTCGACGAGTAGTAGAAGATCACGTTGATGCCCACGAACTGCTGCAGCGCGGCCAGGGCGATGCCCACGTAGATCAGCGCAGCCACGCCCAGCCGCCGGGAGAACACGTCCCGCACACCCGGCCGGGCGGACTCGAGGTGCAGGGTCTCGCGGATTGTGGCGATCCGCTCGGCGACGGCGACCTCGTCGCCGCCCTCGACCGTGGCGATGATGCGGCGCGCGGTGTCCTCCCGGCCGATCCGCACCAGGTACCGCGGCGATTCGGGGATCGGGAAGGTCATGATCAGGTACAGGGTCGCGGGGACCGCGCCGAGGGCGAGCATCCACTGCCAGGCCTCGATGCCGAGCAGCTCTTCGCGGGCCCCGCCGGCGGCCGCGGCGAGGGCGTAGTTGACGAGCTGGGAGACGGCGATGCCGAGGACGATCGCGAGCTGGTACATCGAGCCGAGTCGGCCACGTATGGCGGCGGGCGAGATCTCGGCGATGTAGGCCGGGGCGATGACCGAGGCGAAGCCGACGCCCACGCCACCTATGGTGCGCCAGAACGTCAGGTCGTAGATGCTGAAGGGGAACGCCGACCCGAGTGCGCCGACAAGGAACAGGACCGCGGCGATCTGCATGACCCGGATCCGGCCCAGCCGATCGGCGATGCTGCCGGCGATCCACGCACCGAGCGCCGCACCGACCAGCGTCAGCGACACGGACAGGCCGATGGCCCCGGCGCCGACCTCGTAGCGCTCGCGGATGGCGCCGACGGCGCCGTTGATGACGGCGGTGTCGTATCCGAACAGGAATCCGCCGAGCGCGGCCACGGCGGCGAACAGCACCGCGCGGGCCACCGTGTGCTGCTGCTCGATCCTCGAATGGGGGAGGTGGGAACTGTCGGTCACAGGCTGGACGGTACGCCTGACACCGCGTCGGGGGGGCCGCTTCGGTGGGCACCGTGGCCGGGGTGATACGCACGGACGCGCCCCGGGGCCCACGACGGTTGCGCGGGTCCCGGGGCGCCGTGCGGAGCTACCGGTTCGTCAGACGCCGGCCACGCCGGGGGCGAGGAAGCGTGTGCCGTTGACGGCCTCCGAGGTGCCGGTGCGATCCAGGTACGGCGTGATGCCGCCGTTCCAGAATCCGAAGCCGCCGCCGAGGATCAGGCACAGGTCGATGTCCTCGGGGGCGGCGACCACGCCCTCCTCGAGCATGATCCGGATCTCCTCGGCGAAGGCGCGACGGGTCCGCTCGAGCACCTCCTCGGCGGTGGAGGGCTTGTCGCCCTGCGGCCACAGCGCCGCGACCTCCGGGTCGACGACCTGCTTGCCGTCCGCGTACGTCCACACGCCCGGCTTGCGGGCCTCGACGAGCGCCTCGAGTCCGGGGGAGGACACGAAGCGGTCGGGGTAGGCGGCCTGCAGGGTCTCGCCGGTGTGCAGCGCGACGGCCGGGCCGACGAGTGCGAGCAGCGTGAAAGGGCTCATCGGCATGCCCAGCTCGCCGACGGCGTTGTCCGCGACCTCGAACGGGGTGCCCTCGTCCACGGCGGTCATCACCTCGCCGAGGGTGCGGGTGACGAGCCGGTTGAACACGAAGCCCGGCAGGTCCCCGCACAGCACGGCCGACTTCTTCAGCGCCTTGGCGGTGGCGAAGGCCGTCGCGAGGGTCGCGTCGTCCGTCTGCGCGCCCCTGATGATCTCGAGCAACGGGAGCACGGCGACGGGGTTGAAGAAGTGGAAGCCGACGACGCGCTCGGGGTGCTTCAGGTCCGCGGCCATCGTGGTGATCGACAGCGACGACGTGTTGGTCGCCAGGACGGTTTCCGGCGAGACGTACTGCTCGATCTCGGCGAACACCTGCTTCTTGACGTCCATGTTCTCGAACACGGCCTCGATGACGAAGTCGGTGTTCGCGAACGCGGCCTTGTCGAGGGAGCCCGACACGAGCGCCTTGAGGCGGTTCGCGGCGTCGGGCGAGAGCCGGCCCTTGCCCTGCAGCTTGTCGATCTCGGTGTGCACGTAGCCCACACCCTTGTCGATGCGCTCGGAGTCGACGTCGGTGAGGATCACCGGCACCTGCAGCTGGCGCACGAACAGCAGCGCGAGCTGGCTGGCCATCAGGCCCGCCCCGACGATGCCGACGCCGGTGACCTTGCGGGCCAGGGACTTGTCCGGCGCACCGGCGGGACGCTTGGCACGCTTGTTGACCAGGTCGAAGGCGTAGAGCCCGGCCCGCAGCTCGTCGGACATCAGCAGGTCGGCCAGCGCCTCGTCCTCGGCGGCGAAGCCCTTCGACAGCGACTCGGGATCGGCGATGTCGGTGTTACGGGCCAGCTCGAGCAGCTCGACCGCCCGGGCCGCTCCGGGCGCGAAGCCGCGGGTCTTGGCCGCGACGAGCGCCTTCGCGCGGCCGAGCGCCGCGTCCCAGCCGGCGCCGCGGTCGATCTCGGGGCGGGCCGGGGTGATGTCCCCGGCGAGGACCTTCGCAGCCCAGGCGAGGGACTGCTCGAGGAAGTCGGCCGAGCCGAACACCGCGTCGGCCAGGCCGAGTTCGGCGGCCTGCTTCGCGCGGATGACCTTGCCGTTGTTGAGCGGGTTCTCGAGGATCAGCGTCACCGCGTGGTCGGGCCCGATCAGGTTCGGCAGCAGCTGGGTGCCACCCCAGCCGGGGACCAGACCCAGCATCGTCTCGGGCAGGCCGAGCGCCGGCACGTTGTCGGCGTAGGTCCGGTAGTGGCAGTGCAGCCCGACCTCGAGGCCGCCGCCGAGGGCGAGGCCGCCCACGAAGGCGAACGTCGGCACCTGCGAGTCGCGCAGGCGGCGGAACACGCGGTGGCCGAGGCGGCCCAGCTCGAGCCCCTGCTCGCGGCTGGTGATCGAGGGAACGCCCTTCAGGTCGGCGCCGGCGGCGAAGATGAACGGCTTGCCGGTGACCGCGACAGCAGCGGGGTTCGCGGCGAAGGCCTCGTCGAGGGCCTTGTCGAAGGCCTCGAGGCCGGCGGGGCCGAACGAGTTCGGCTTGGTGTGGTCGAACCCGTTGTCGAGGGTGATCAGCGCGACGGGGCCGTCGATGCCGGGCACCTCGACGAGCTTGGTGTAGGCGTTCGTGACGACCTCGTCGGCGAACAGGGACGAAAGCTCGCTCATGACTACTTGTCTCCCTCGAAGTTGGGGTTCTCCCAGATCACCGTGCCGCCCATGCCGAGGCCGATGCACATCGTGGTCAGGCCGTAGCGCACCTCGGGGTGCCGGGCGAACTGCCGGGAGAGCTGGGTCATCAGGCGCACGCCGGACGACGCGAGCGGGTGGCCGCAGGCGATGGCGCCGCCCCACTGGTTGACCCGCGGGTCGTCGTCGTCGATGCCGAAGTGTTCGAGGAACGCGAGCACCTGCACGGCGAAGGCCTCGTTGATCTCGAACAGACCGATGTCGTCGATGGTCAGGCCGGTGCGGGCGAGAACCTTCTCGGTCGCCGGCACCGGGCCGATGCCCATCAGGGCCGGGTCGACGCCCTGGAAGGCGAAGCCGACCATGCGCATGCCGATCTGCAGACCGAGTTCGCGGGCGGTGTCCTCGCCGGCGAGGAGGCAGGCCGTCGCGCCGTCGTTGAGGCCGGCGGCGTTGCCGGCGGTGATGCGGCCGGCGGGGCGGAACGGCGTCTTGAGCTTCGCGAGATCCTCGAGCGTGGTGCCCGGGCGCGGCGGCTCGTCCTCGGTGGCCAGGCCCCAGCCGGTCGCCGACCGGGTGGCGACGGGCACGAGGGTCTCGGCGATGTAGCCGGCCTTCTTCGCGGCGTCGAACTTGTTCTGGCTGGCGACGGCGTAGGCGTCGGTGCGGGCCTTGGTGATACCGGGGAACCGGTCGTGCAGGTTCTCGGCGGTGTTGCCCATCACCAGGGCGCTGGGGTCGACGAGTTTGTCGGCGAGGAACCGGGGGTTCGGATCGGCGCCCTGACCCATCGGGTGGCGGCCCATGTGCTCGACGCCGCCGGCGATCACCACGTCGTACTGACCGAAGCCGATTCCGGAGGCGGTGGTGGTGACTGCGGTCATCGCGCCGGCGCACATGCGGTCGATCGCGAAGCCCGGCACGGTCTCCGGTAGGCCGGCGAGGATCGCGGCAGTGCGGCCGATGGTCAGGCCCTGGTCGCCGGTCTGGGTGGTCGCGGCGACGGCGACCTCGTCGATGCGCGCGGGGTCGAGCTGCGGGTTGCGGCGCAGCAGCTCCCGGATGGTCTTGACGACGAGGTCGTCGGCGCGGGTCTCCGCGTAGATGCCCTTCGGGCCCGCTTTCCCGAACGGGGTGCGTACGCCGTCGACGAAGACGACATTGCGTTGAGTTGTGGTGGTTGACGCCACGCGTATTCCTCCCGATGGAGCGATGCTCGCCGACGCCGGCGAGGCCAGGGTTCCGGGAACATCCCGGCGCCGGGCAGCCCGGACGCCAGCGTGTTACCGACCAGTAACTTACCATCCGCGCCGGGCGTCACCGGAGGGGTGCGCGCGCCGGGCAGCCACCGGTCTCACCGGCGGTCTGGGCGTCCTGCGGCGAGGCCGGTGGTCGCCGGGGTTGCGGGGCGCGCTCGTGACCATCAGGGGAACTCGCCGCGCTGGTCCCGAGTACGTGGCTCTGAACAGCGGGTATGCGGAAGCGCTCGACACCGAGGCGGTGGCGAATGCAGGGATCGGGCGTGACGCGACCGTGGGTCCGCGGGCCGGGACGGTGGGAACGGGTCAGTCCGCGGTCAGCGCCTTCGCCAGGCGCGGCGCCGTCAGCTCCCGCTGCCAGGGCCGTGCCCCGTCGGTGGCGAACCGTTCCTCGATGTACGCGACGACGTCGGTCTCCGCCGACACCCGCCACTCCCAGCACAACCGGCGCACCAGTTCGGGGCCGACGAGATTCTCCACCGGCACCTGGACCTGCTCGCTGAGCTCGGCGAGCGCGGCACGGGCCGCGGTGAGCCGCGCGGCGGCGTCGGGATCGTGCCGGGCCCAGCGGTTGGCCGGCGGCGGGCCGGTGAACGGCTGTGTAACGGGTGGCAGCTCCGATTTCGGCAGCGCCCGGGCCCGCTCGATCGCTCCCAGCCACACCCGCGACGACCGGCGCTGCCGCGGCCCCCCGAAGACCGGCAGGGCGCGCAGCTCGTCGACGGTACGGGGGGCGGCCTCGGCTGCGGCGACGATCGCGGAGTCCGGCAGCACCCGGCCCGGGGCGATGTCCCGGCGTGCCGCGAGTTCGTCTCGCGCCGTCCACAGCTCGCGCACGATCGCGAGCCGCCGCGGATCCTTGAGGGTGTGGATGCGGGAGGTGCGGCGCCAGCGGTCGGGCTTGGGGGCCGGAGGCCCGGCGCGACGGATGTGCTCGAACTCCTGCGCGGCCCACTCCGACTTACCCTGCTGCTCGAGCTCGGCCGCCATCGCGTCCCGCAGCTCGACGAGGATCTCGACGTCGAGAGCCGCATAGTTCAGCCAGGCGTCGGGGAGCGGCCGGGTGGACCAGTCGGCCGCCCCGTGGCCCTTGCGCAGCTCGAAACCGAGGGTGCGTTCGACGATGGCGGCCAGCCCCACCCGATCGAAGCCGGCGAGACGCCCGGCCAGTTCGGTGTCGTAGAGCACCGCGGGCCGCAGGCCCAGCTCGTCGAGGCCGGGCAGGTCCTGGTCGGCGGAGTGCAGCACCCACTCGAGATCGTTGATCGCCGCCGCGAGCGGCGCGAGCGCGTCGGCCGTCGGGATCGGGTCGAGCAGCACCGTGCCGGCGCCGGCGCGACGCAGCTGCACCAGATAGGCGCGCGCGGAGTACCGGAAGCCCGAAGCCCGCTCGGCGTCGACGGCGAGCGGCCCGCTGCCCGCGGCGAGCGCTTCCGCCGCCGCGGCCACCCCGGCTGCCGTGGTGACGACCTCGGGGACGCCGTCACGCGGGGTCAGCAGCGGGACCGTCGCCCCTGCGGGCTCGTGTTCGTTGGCTACCGACATGGTTCGTGACTCTATCCGGGTGGCGGTGGTCTGGGCGTCGACCCGGTCAACCGCGCGGTCGACGTGCCGATTCCCGGTGTGACGAGTGGCACACGACCGCGCGGGCTGCTGCGCGGATTCTACGGTGCGGTGTCGAGTTCGTCGAGCGCCGAAGGGAAGGCGTCGACGAGCGCCCAGACGTCGGGAACAAGTTCGGGGCACGTGAGCACGCCGACATCGAGCGCGCCGTCCAACGACATCACGGTGATGTTGAGTCCGACCCCGTGGAAGATCGGTCCCAGCGGGTACATGGCCCGGATCCGGGCCCCGAGGAAGTACAGGGGCATCGCAGGGCCGGGCACGTTCGAGACCACCAGGTTGTGGACCACGGGGTGGCGTTCCGCGAGCCGCAGCGACGCGTACGTGCGCATCGCTGCGCCGAACACCGCGGGCGCCATGAACTGCGTCCAGTCCTGCAGCAGGCTTGCGCCCAGGGCCGAATTATGTTCTTTGGCACAGGCATTCGCATCCGCGATCGCGTGCAGTCGCTCGATCGGATCGGCGATGTGGGTGTGCAGGCTCGCGAACATCGGCGAGACCTGGTTGCGTCCGGGCCGGTCCGACTTGCCGTGCACCGACACCGGGACCATGCCGATCAGCGGGGAGTCGGGGAGCTCGTCGCGGTCGGCGAGGTAACGGCGCAGCGCACCGGCGCACACGGCCATGACCACGTCGTTGACCTTCACCCCGTGCTCGTCCTTCACGGACTTGACCCGGCCCAGGTCGAACTGCGCGAATCCGACGCTGCGGTGGCCGGTGATCGTGCCGTTGAAGGAGGTGCGCGGAGCGGTGAACGGTGCCGGCATGGCCTCGCCGCGACGGGCCCGGGTGATCCACCGGGGCACCAGCTCCACGGTCTTGGGCAGCGCCCGCACCAGCTCCAGCGGGCGGGTGGCGACGTTGAACAGGCCGCCGAGGGCGATCCCGAGCGCCGAGCCGCCGCCGGCCCCGTCGGTGACGGGCTCGGGCCGTGGCGCGTCCGGTTCGAGGCTGCACAGCTGCGCCACGAGGTCCGCGCCGGTGACGCCGTCGGCGCCGGCGTGGTGGATCTTCGTCATCACCGCGACCGATCCGTCCTCGAGGCCCTCGATCACCACCATCTCCCACAGCGGCCGGGAGCGGTCGAGCGGCTGTGCGGCGATGTGCCCGCACAGGTCCGCGAGCTCCTCCCGGCGCCCGGGCGCCGGGACCGCGACCCGGTGCAGGTGGCGGTCGAGGTCGAAGTCCGGATCGTCCACCCATACCGGATGGTCGAGGTTGAACGGGCTGTCGGCGATCTTCTGGCGGAACAACGGTACGGCCGTGAGGCGGGCCGCGAGTTCCGCGCGCAGTGCCTCGTAGCGGTACCCGTCCGGAACGGTCGTCGTGTCGAGGACGATCAGTCCGCACACGTGCAGCAGCTGCGTCGGCGTCTCGAGGTACAGGAATCCGGCGTCGAGGCCGCTGAGTCGATGCATGGCCACATTCTAGAACAGGTTCTAGTATCGGCGGGGGAAGCCTGGTCCACCTGCCCGAGCGGGTCTTCGTCGCCCCGGCGGTCCGGAACCCGTTCCCCGGGCGCCGCGACGGGCGCCGGTCAGCTCGGCGCGGCGAGCGGGGCCGGCGGAGCGCCCGGCACCCGGTCGGCCAGCTCCGCGAGAGCGGCCGGGAAGCCGTCGGCCAGCCGCCACAGGTCCGGCAGCAGGTCGGGGCACGACTGCAGACCGAAGTGCAGGCCGCCGTCGAGCGACAGGACGGTGATGTTCAGGCCCGCGCCGTGGTAGATCGGCCCGAACGGGTACAGCGCGGTGATCCGCGCGCCGAGGTAGTACAGCGTGTCCGTCGGCCCGGGGATGTCGGAGACCACGAGATTGTTCAGCACCGGGAGCACGTTGGGCAGCCGCAGCGCCGAATACAACCGCAGGGCCGCCCCGAACGCCGCGCCCGGAGCCACCTGGCCCCAGCTGCCGAGCAGGTCGGGGTCGAAGGTGGCGTGGTGGGCCTTGGCCGCAGTCTCGTCCGCCGCGACGGCGTGCAGCCGCACGACGGGATCGGCGATCTCGGTGTGCAGCCGCCCCATCAGCACCGAAATCTGGTTGCCGGCGTCCCCCCGGGCGCGTCCGTGCACCGAGACCGGGACGGCGGCCACCAGGGGAGAGGCCGGCAGTTCGCCGCGGGCGGCGAGATATCGGCGCAGAACCGAGGCGCACAGGGCCAGCACGACATCGTTGACCGTGACGCCGAACGCGCGCTTGACCGCCTTCACGGCCGCGAAATCCAGCGTCACGAACGCGACGTTGCGACGGCCGGTGACGCGGCGGTTGAACGACGTCCGCGGCGCCGTGAGCGGCACCGCCATCGCCTCCCCTCGCCGCGCCCGGCCCACCCACCGGGGCACCATGGCCGCGCTGGACCGCACCGCGCGGGCGAGGTCCAGCGGCCGGGTGGCGAGATCGGCAACGCCGCCCGCGGCGACGGTCAGGCGGTTCGCCCCACCGACGCCGGGCGACTCGGGCCGCGGTGGCGGGGCGCCGGGTTCGCGGTCGCACAGCTGCGCCAGCAGGGTCGCCCCGGCGAGGCCGTCCACGACGGCGTGGTGGATGCGCGTCAGCACCGCGACCGAGCCGTCGGCCAGTCCCTCGAACACCGCGGTCTCCCACAGCGGCCCGGACCGGTCGAACCGCTGGGCGAAACGCTGCCCACAGAGCACGGCCAGTTCGGCCGCGGTGCCCGGGGGCGGCACGGTGAACCGGCGCACGTGCCGGCCGACGTCGAAATCGGGGTCGTCCACCCACACGGGATGGCCGGGATTGAGCCGGGAGTCGACCACTCGCCGGCGCAGCAGCGGCACCGCCGCAACGCGCGCCTCCAGGTCGGAGCCGAGCCGTTCGAAGGAGTAGCCGCCCGGCACGGTCGAGACGTCGAGCAGGGCCAAGCCGCCGATCTGCACGGGCAGCCCCGGCGAGTCGGTGTAGAGGAGCGCGGCGTCGAGCCCGCTGAGCCGACGCATGCCTCGATCATAGGACCGCGGGGTGCGCCGGTGCACCGCTCTCCGTGCCGTCGGCGACTCGGGACTCGGCGACGGCTCAGTGCTGCAGGCGCGTCACGCCCGCCGGGGGCAGGCCCGCCGCATACGCGAGCACCTCGCAGAACGCCTCCACGTGCGGTCCGAGCTCGCCGGACTGTGCGGTCCACGACGCCCGTAGCTCCAGCTGATGCGCCCGCGCCGGGCCGGCGATGTCGCCGAAGCGCACCGAACTCGTCGACGTCACGGTGCCGCCGAGCGCCGTCAGCGGCTCGCCGTGCGCGTCGAGCGCATCGACCAGCCAGCTCCAGGCCACCTCCGGCAGCAGCGGATCGGCAGCCAGGGTGGCGTCCACGTCGGCCTGGATGTAGGCGACGAGCCGCATGGTGCCGTTCCAGGCCTCGTCGCCCTCCGGGTCGTACAGCAGGATCAGCCTGCCGAACGCGTCGCCCTCCGATTGCTCGGGCACCAGGTCGGTGTCCGGATGGAGCACCTCCGCGCCCAGCGCATAGCTGTACGGAGCCAGCCGCTGCGGCGGCCGGATCGGACCCACCTCGATCTCCGGCCGCACGGTGGCCGCGTTCATCGAGTCGATGGCAGCGCGGAACTGGGCCGGCTCGGCGGGCGAGGTGGTCACGACAGCGGACGTTAGACCGGGTGACCGGGACCACGCGGGAGGCGCGCCGATTCCGGAGGGGTGGCCGGGCGTGGCAGCATGGGCAGCGACCCGTGCCCTTGGACGAACGAGGATCAATGACCGGCCTGGAGAACACGAACGTCGGCTCCACCCCGCGTGTGGATTACCCGACGCGGCGCCAGCTCCCGCAGGCGCCCCTGCTCGCCGCCGCGCGGGGACTCGAGCCGGCGCACCGGCCCGTGTGGTTCATGCGGCAGGCCGGCCGGTCGCTGCCGGAGTACCGCGAGATCCGGGCGAACATCGGCATGCTCGAGTCCTGCTTCGATCCCGAACTGGTCTGCGAGATCACCCTGCAGCCGGTGCGCCGGCACCGGGTGGACGCCGCGATCCTGTTCTCGGACATCGTCGTTCCGCTCAAGGCCGCCGGGATCGACCTCGACATCGTGGCCGGGACCGGACCGGTGATCGCGAACCCCGTGCGCACCGCGGCGGACGTCGCGAAGCTGCCCACCCTCGAACACGACGAGGTCGGTGCCGTCGCACGGGCGGTGGGGCTGCTCACTCGCGAACTCGGCGACGTCCCGCTCATCGGCTTCGCCGGGGCGCCGTTCACCCTCGCCTCCTACCTCGTCGAGGGCGGACCCAGCCGCAACCACGAGCGCACCAAGGCCCTCATGCACGCCGATCCGCGCACCTGGCACGCCCTGCTGGGGCGGCTCGCCGACATCACGATCGCGTTCCTGCAGGCTCAGCTGCACTCCGGCGTCGACGCGATCCAGCTGTTCGACTCGTGGGCCGGCGCGCTGTCGCTGGCCGACTACCGCGAATTCGTGCTGCCCCATTCGGAACGCGTGTTCGCCGAGGTCGAGTCCGCCGGCGTGCCGCGCATCCACTTCGGTGTCGGCACCGGCGAACTGCTCGGCGCCATGGGCGAGGCCGGCGCCGATGTGGTCGGCGTGGACTGGCGGGTGCCGCTCGACGTCGCCGTCACCCGGGTGGGGGCCGGAAAAGCGTTGCAAGGCAATCTCGATCCCGCGATCCTGTTCGCCGGACCCGAGGTGGTCCAGGCCGAGGTGCGCCGCATCGTCGCCGAGGGTGACCGCGCCCGCGCCGCGGGGGCGACCGGGCACATCTTCAACCTCGGGCACGGCGTCCTGCCCGACACCGATCCGGACGTCCTCACCGCCGTCGTCGAACTGGTGCACTCGCTGTGAGCGGTGCAGGAGCACCGAGCGTCGCCGTCGTCGGCGGCGGCATCACCGGGCTCGTCGCGGCGTACCGGTTGCGTCGCCTGCTCGGCGCGCACGCCCGGATCGTCCTCCTCGAGGGCTCCGAGCGGCTCGGCGGGAAGCTGCGCACCGTGCCGCTCGCCGGGGATCCGGTCGATGTGGGGGCGGAGGCGTTCATCGGCCGCCGCCCCGAGGTCCCCGCGCTGCTCGAGGAGCTGGGCCTGAGTGACCAGCTCGTGCACCCGTCCGGGGCCCGGCCGCTGATCTACGCCGGTGCCGCGCTGCATCCGCTGCCCAGCGGCACCTTGATGGGGATCCCCGCCGACGCCGGGTCGCTGACCGGTCTCGTCGACGCCGACACCCTTGCGCGGATAGCGGCCGAGCCCACCGTCCCGCTGTACTGGGACCGCGCCGGCGACGTCTCGGTGGCCGACCTGGTCGCCGACCGGTTCGGCGAGCAGGTGGTGCGCCGCTCCGTCGACCCCCTTCTCGGCGGCGTCTACTCCGGGCTCTCCGACACCGCGGGCGTGCGGGCCACCCTGCCGACCCTGGCCGCAGCCCTCGACGCGGGTGCCCCGAGCCTGAGCGAGGCGGTCACCCGTGCGCTGCCGGAGCCCTCGGACGCGCCGGTGTTCGGCACCCTGCGCGACGGCTACGGCACGCTGCTCGACGCGCTGGAGAAGGCCGCCGACGCCGAGATCCGGCACGCCGCCGCGAGCGGTCTGCGCCGCGCCGGCGGCCGCTGGAACCTCGACCCGATCGGACCCGTCGACGGTGTCGTACTCGCGGTGCCGGCCGACCGTGCCGCCGAGCTGCTCGCCGACGCCGTCCCGGCGGCGGCCGCGCAGGCGTCCCGGATCCCGCTCGCCTCGTCCGCGGTGGTGGCGCTGGCACTGCCGAGCGGTGCCGCGTTGCCGCAGAACTCCGGGATCCTCGTCGCCACCGGTGAGGACCTGTCCGCCAAGGCGTTCACCCTGTCGAGCCGCAAGTGGCCCCACCTGGCCGGGCGCGACGTCGCGCTGGCCCGCGCGTCGTTCGGCCGTTACGGCGAAGCCGCGATCGTCGACGCCCCCGACGACGAGCTGATCGCCCGCGCTCGCGCCGACCTCGCCACCGTCACCGGGGTCACCGACGAGCCCGTGGCCACGTTCGTCCAGCGCTGGCACGGCGGCCTGCCCCAGTACCGGGCCGGGCACCTCGACGTGGTCGCCGTCCTCGAGGACGCGATCGCTACCGTCGACGGCCTCGAGGTCGCCGGCGCGATGCTTCACGGCGTCGGAGTCCCCGCCTGTGTCGCATCAGGCACGACGGCCGCGACGCGGCTCGCTACGCGAGTGGCAGGATGAGCGGCATGGCACGTCTCGACTTCGACAAGCTCAACTCCACCCTCCGCTACGCGATGTTCTCGGTGTTCCAGGTCCGGCCCGGTGTCCTCGGCGAGGACCGCACCGCGGCGATCGAGGACGCGCAGAAGTTCTTCGCGTCCTTCGAGAACACCGATGTGATCGTCCGCGGCATCTACGACGTCGCCGGCGTCCGCGCCGACGCCGACTTCATGATCTGGACCCACGCCGAGCGGCTCGAGGATCTGCAGAAGCTCTACTCCGATTTCCGGCGCACCACCGTCCTCGGCCGCGCCAGCGCTCCGGTCTGGTCGAACGTCGCGCTGCACCGGCCGGCGGAGTTCAACAAGAGCCACGTCCCGGCCTTCATCGCCGGCGAGGACCCCGGCAACTACATCTGCGTCTACCCCTTCGTGCGGTCGTACGAGTGGTACCTGCTGCCCGACGCCGAGCGCCGCAAGATGCTCGCCGACCACGGCAAGGCCGGCCGTGGCTACCCGGACGTGCGCGCCAATACCGTCCCCGCGTTCGCGCTCGGCGACTACGAGTGGATCCTGGCGTTCGAGGCGCCCGAACTGGACCGCATCGTCGATCTCATGCGTGACCTGCGCGCCACCGAGGCCCGCATGCACGTCCGGGAGGAGACCCCGTTCTTCACCGGTCCTCGCGTCGACGTCGAGAAGCTGATCACCGCGCTGCCCTGACCCGCGCCGCGGCGCCGCCACCGGGGACGGCGCCGCAGCCCGGGCGTGCTCAGGCGGGCAGCCCCGCGATCCGCTCACCGATCCGTTTCGCCGCCTCGCGCAGCAGTTCCAGTTCCTCCGGTGTCAGGTCCAGCTCGACGATGCGCCGCACGCCGCGGCGCCCCAGGACCACCGGGAGACCGACGAACACGTCGCCGATGCCGTACTCGCCGTTCGGGCGCACCGTCGCCGACACGACCGTTCCCGAGTCGGCGACCATCGCCAGCACCATGTGCGCGGCGGCGGTGCCGGGACCGAAGAACGTGCTGCCGGACTTCAGCAGCCCCAGAACCTCCGCGCCCGAGGTGCGGGTGCGGTCGACCAGCTCGTCGAGGCGCGCGGCGTCGAGACGCGCGGCGATCTCCGGTGCCTGCGACAGCGGGATCACCATCTCCTCGCCGTGGCTCCCGAGCGCCACGGCGCCGAGCTCCCGCGCCGCCCCGGCCCCGTCCGCGGCGGCCAGCGCCCGGAACCGCCCCGCGTCGAGCAGCCCGGCCATGCCCAGCACCTGCTCCGCCGGCAACCCCGAGCTGCGCCACGCCTGGTACGTCATCTCGTCCAACGGGTTCGTCACCACGACGAGCACCACGTCGGGGGAGACCGCCGCCGCGCGCCCGGCCACGTCGCCGACGATCCGGGCGTTCGTCGCGGTGAGGTCGCTGCGACTCATCCCCGGCCGGCGGGCCTTGCCGGCGGTGATGATCACGTAGTCCGCGGGACCGGCCTCCTCCAGCGACACCGCCCCCCGTACCCGCGTCCCGGAGCCCGTCAGCGCGCCGGTGTGGGTCAGGTCCAGAGCGATCCCCGCCGCCAGGCCGGGTTCGACGTCGACGAGCACGACCTCGTCGAACACGTCCGCGTCGGCCAGGCGCATCGCCGAGATCATGCCGACGTGCCCGGCTCCGACCACCACCGCGCGGGCCGGGGCCCCGCCGGATTCGACACCTTCCGCCATCAACGCCTCCCTCTCGTCGGGTACGGCTGTCGCCGTCCGTCGATGCCCACGCTAGGTCCCCGGGCGCCGCTCGGCTCGCCGATCGGACGCTGCGCGCCCACTGGCAGACTGTGCCCCATGAGTTCTCGAGCCGTGCGACACCAGCACATGGCGCACTGGGGGATGTTCGAGGTCGAGACGGACGAGGGCGACGTCACCGCCGTGCACCCCTTCGAAGGCGACACCGATCCGTCGCCGATTCTCGCCAACGCCGTCGGCTCGGTGCGGCACCGGTCGCGCGTGGCCGGACCTGCGGTGCGCCGGGGCTGGCTCGAAGCAGGACCGGGCCCCAGCGACCGACGTGGGGTCGACGAGTTCGTCGCGGTGTCCTGGGACGAGCTGACCGAGCTGCTCGCCGGTGAGCTGCGGCGCGTGGTCGACACGCACGGCAACCGGGCGATCTTCGGCGGCTCGTACGGCTGGTCGTCGCCGGGCCGGTTCCACCACGCGCAGAGCCAGGTCCACCGGTTCCTGAAGATGCTCGGCGGTTACACCCGATCGGTGCACAGCTATTCGCTCGGCGCGACCGGCGTGATCATGCCGCGCGTGGTCGGCACGCACTGGAAGCTGTTCGCCCGCGCCACGAACTGGGACGTCATCGCCCGCGAGACCGACCTGATGGTGTGCTTCGGTGGGGTGCCGCTGAAGAACACGGCGGTCAACGACGGCGGCACCAGCCACCACCCCACCCGCGGCGCGCTCGACGCCCTGCGCGCCCGCGGCGGGACCGTGGTGTCGATCAGCCCCCTGCACGACGACCTGCACGGCGCCGCCGAGCGGCTCGCGCCCCGGCCCGGCACGGACGTCGCGGTCATGCTCGCCCTCGCCTACGTGCTCGCCACCGAGGACCTCGCCGACCGCGACTTCCTCGACCGCTACTGCGTCGGCTACGACCGGTTCGAGGACTATCTCCTCGGCCGCACCGACGGCGTCGCCAAGACCCCGCGGTGGGCAGCCGGCCTGTCCGGCCTGCCCGCCGAGGCCATCGCCGCGCTGGCCCGGCGCATGGCCGCGGGCCGCACCCTGATCACGGTCACCTGGTCGCTGCAGCGGGTCCGGCACGGCGAGCAGGCGCCGTGGGCGGGGGTGACCCTCGCCGCGATGCTCGGCCAGATCGGTCTGCCCGGCGGCGGCTTCGGGCACGGCTACGGCTCGATGAACGAACCCGGCATCGCGCCCGTCCCGTATCCGCTGCCGACCCTGTTCCAGGGCAACAACCCGGTCGACGACCTGATCCCGGTGGCCGCGATCTCCGACCTGCTGCTGCGGCCGGGGCAGGAGTACGACTTCGACGGCCGGCGCCTGACGTACCCCGACATCCGGCTCGTGTACTGGGCCGGCGGCAACCCGTTCCACCACCACCAGGACCTGGGCCGGCTGCGCCACGCTCTGACCCGGCCGGACACGATCGTCGTGCACGACCCCTACTGGACCGCGACGGCCAAGCACGCCGACATCGTGGTGCCGTCCACCACGTCTCTCGAACGCGAGGATCTCAGCTGCACCCGCAACGACCCGCTGCTCGTCGCGATGCACGCCGCCGCCCCCCGATTCGCCGACGCCCGCGACGACTACGACACGTTCGCCGCCCTGGCGCACCGGCTCGGCTTCGGTGAGCGGTTCACGGAGGGTCGCAGCGCCCGCGAGTGGCTCGAGCACCTGTACGGGCAGTGGCGTGGCTTCGTTCTCGCCGACGAGAACCGCGTCGAGACACCGCCCGAGTTCGACGAGTTCTGGCGGCGCGGCCACGTGCGGATGCGCAGCGAGGACGGGCTCACCCTGTTCGAGGAGTTCCGTGCCGACCCGCAGCGCAATCCGCTGGGCACCCCCAGCGGGCGCATCGAGATCTTCTCCGCCGATATCGACGGCTTCGGATACGACGACTGCGCCGGGCATCCCGCCTGGTTCGAGCCGGAGGAGTGGCTCGGGGGCCCGCGGGCGCAGCATTACCCGCTGCACCTGATCGCGAACCAGCCGAAGACCCGCCTGCACAGCCAGCTCGACCACGGCGCCACCAGCCAGGCCTCGAAGATCCGCGGGCGTGAGCCGATCCGGATGCACCCGGACGACGCGGCGGCACGCGGCGTGGCGGCCGACGACGTTGTGCGGGTCTTCAACGATCGGGGCGCCTGCCTGGCCGGCGCCGTCCTCGACGACGGCCTGCTGCCCGGCGTGGTGCAGCTGGGCACCGGCGCCTGGTACGACCCCCTCGACCCGGCCGACCCCGGCTCGATGTGCGTGCACGGCAACCCCAACGTGCTCACCGCCGACATCGGCACGTCGCGTCTCGCACGCGGTTGCACGGGCCAGCACGTGCTCGTGCAGATCGAGCGCTTCGACGGGGAACTGCCGCCGGTCCGGGCCTTCGACCCGCCGGTGATCCGCACGCGCTGACCCTCCCGGCTTCCCGTGCGCCGAGCGAATGTATCGCTCGCTACCGCTACGGAGATCGACGATACATTCGCTCGGAGCCGGGCCCGGCGGTCACAGCCCCAGCGAGCGCTGCACCTCCCGCAGCGTCTGCGCCGACGCCCGCAGCCCGGCGGCCTCGTCGGGCGACAGCGGGATCTCGAGCACCCGGCCGGCCCCGCGGCCGTCGACGATCGTCGGCAGCGACAGGCACACCCCGTCGATCCCGTGCACGCCGCGCTGCAGCGTCGAGACCGGCAGCACCCGGTGCTGGTCCCTCAGCACCGCCTCCACGATCCGGGCGGTGGACAGGCCGATGGCCAGGTTGGTGGCCCCCTTGCCCAGGATGATCTCGTAGGCGCTGCGGACCACCCGCGTGGAGATCTGCTCCCGGATCGCCGCGTCGAACGCCGGCGCACCGTTCTCGTCCCGGTACTCCGTGGCCGGCACCCCGCCCACCGTCGCGCTCGACCACAGCGTGATCTCGGAGTCGCCGTGCTCGCCGACGATGAGGGCGTGCACGTTCTCCACCGCGATGCCGACGTGCTGCGCGACGAGGAAGCGCAACCGTCCGGAGTCGAGAACCGTGCCGGACCCGAGGATCTGTCCGGCGGGGGCGTCGGTCGCGCGGATTGCCGCATACGTCACCACGTCGACCGGGTTGCTGACGAACAGCACCACGGCGTCGGGGGAGAGCGCGAGGAGGGCGGGCGTGAGCTCCTGCACGATGCGCACGTTCGCCGCCGCCAGCTCGAGCCGTGACTGGCCCGGCTTCTGCTTGGCGCCCGCCGTCACGACGATCAGGTCGGAGCCGGCGGTGACGGCGAGGTCGTCGGCGCCGTCGATGCGGCACGCCGGGGCGAACTGGGTGCCGTGGTTCAGGTCGAGCACCTCGGCCCGCACCTTGTCGGTGTTCGGATCGAACAGGGCCAGCGAATCCGCGGAGCCACGGATCAGGCACGCGTAGGCGACGGCGGTGCCGACGCTGCCGGCACCGACGATCGAAACCTTGGACTTGCGGGACGCACGGGTCGTCGACATGGACTCGATCGTCGTCGCTCCGCGCTCGATCCGCAGCCCGACCCCGCGGCCGCTAGCCTTCGAACCATGAGCGTTCCACCGTTCGACGCCGTGCTGTTCGACTTCTCCGGCACGTTGTTCCGGCTCGAGGAGGACGAATCCTGGCTGGCCGACGTCACCGACGACCGGGGCCGACCGTTCGACGTGCACCGGCAGGCCGAGCTGATGCGCCGGATGACCGCCCCGACCGGCCAGCCCGTCGAGATGGATGCCGCCGAGCATCACGCCTGGATCAACCGCGACCGGGATCCCCGCTGGCACCGCGACGCCTACCTCACGGTGCTGCGCCGCTCCGGGGTCGCCGACGAGGAGCAGGCCCTCGGCCTGTACGCGAAGCTGACCGATCCGCGGTGCTGGACGGTGTACCCGGACACGGTCCCGGTGATCGAGGCCCTCGCCGGCGAGGGCCTCGCCGTGGCGGTGCTGAGCAACATCGCTTTCGACATCCGGCCGGCGTTCGCGGCGCTCGGCATCGACGACCTGGTGTCGGAGTTCGTGTTGTCCTTCGAGGTCGGCGCGGTCAAGCCGGAGCCGGAGATCTTCCGCCACGCCGTCGATGCGCTCGGTGTGTCCCCGGAGCGCACGCTGATGGTGGGCGACAGCGAGGAGGCCGACGGCGCGGCCCGACGCATCGGCTGCTCGTTCGCCCTCGTGGAGCCGCTGCCCACCGCCGAGCGTCGCCGGGGGTTGTGGCGGGCCCTGTTCGCGGCCGGCCTCAGTCCTTCGGAACCAGGCGCAGGGAGATCGAGTTGATGCAGTACCGCTGATCGGTCGGGGTCGGGTACCCCTCGCCCTCGAACACGTGCCCGAGGTGGCTGTGGCAGGACGCGCACAGTACCTCCACCCGGCGCATGCCGAGGGAGTCGTCGGACCGCAGGATCACCGCGTCGCTCGTCGCCGGATCGAAGAAGGAGGGCCACCCGCAGTGCGAATGGAACTTCTCGGTGCTGCGGAACAGTTCGGTCCCGCAGGCGCGGCACTCGTACACGCCCTCGGTCTCCGTGTCGGTGTACTCGCCGACGAAGGGCCGCTCGGTGCCGGCCTGCCGCAGCACCGTGTACTCCTCGGGGGTGAGGCGCGCGCGCCATTCGTCGTCGCTCAGGGACACCTTCGGCGCGGGTTCGGTCGGGACAGGGTCAGCCATGCGCTCCACGCTAGCCCTCACCACGGTTCGTCGCCACGAGCTCGGCCTGCGGCGCGGTCTTGCGTTCCGGCAACAGGAACGACGGCTCGATGCCGTCCGCCAGCCGGCCCTCCCGCCGGGCGGCCAGGTACCGGTCGAGCAGCACCGCGAAGATCACGATGAGCAGCAGCGACCAGCCGAACGTCGTCTTCATGTACTCGGCGGCGCGGCCGGCCTCCGGCCACCGCCCAGACAGCCAGCTGTCGTAGCTCATGAAGCCGTAGACCGCGAGCCACGCCGGCCAGTTCCGCACCACCGAGTTGGGCAGCACCACCGTCATCAGCAGCGGGAACAGCATCATCGAGTAGTACATCTGGCCGAGCGAACCGAGCAGGAACGACGCGGTGAGCAGCACCCCGGTGCTCGTGCCGACGAAGAACAGCTCGTCGTGGCGGCAGTACCGGTACAGCAGCCACAGCGAGACGACGACCATGACACCCAGCACGACGCGCAGCGCGAGGATCAACCACGCCGGCAGGCCGTAGTACATGCCGTTGCCGACGATCGCGCTGTTGAAGTAGTCGCGCGCCTCGAACAGGTACGGCGTGGTGCGCTCGACGAACGCCCACGCATCCACCGAGAGCGGCCACGCGACGAGCGTCAGTCCGAGGGGGACCGCCGCGGCGGTGGCGAACACCTTCCACTGCCGCCGCACGAACGGAATCAGCAGCAGCGGCGCGAGGATCGGTTTGACCGCGAACGTCAGCCCGATCGCGACGCCCGCCCACAGGTCGCGCCGCCGGAGCAGCAGCGCCAGGAAGGTGACCTCGCCGAGCAGGACGAGGCCGTTGATGTTGGTGAACACCAGGGTGTTCGTCACCGTCTCGGAGCTGAACGCCGCGAGCAGCAGGATCGGCGCGAGCACCGAGTCGAGGCCGTAGCCGAACATCCGCAGCAGCAGGTACAGCGCCACGATGATCGCGATCGCGTTGGCGATGATGAACAGCCACCGCGATCGCTCCGGGTCGATCACCGCGATCGGGGAGATCAGCAGGGTCCCGGACGGCGGGTACAGGTAGTGCGGGTCCACCCACTCGAAGTTCGCGGTGTACACGGGCCGGCGGTTGAGAAACGCCAGGGCCGCGTTGTAGACGGGGGTGAAATCGTCGGTGCGGAATCCGTTGACGGCCTTGACCGCCACACGGTGCAGCACCGTGAGCACGGCCAACGGCCACACAACGCACTTGACCACCTCCGCGGTGGTGCGGGCGGTGCGGGGCTCGAGGCGGCTGAGGAACACTACGGCACGGTACACCGGGAGCCGGTGGTGGCCACCCACCGTCCCCTCCTCGCGGCGCCGGGCCCGGGCCACGTCGGACGCGGGGTCACGCCGGGCACAGGCTGCCGTTCGGCGGTAGCGCACCGGTGTCGAGATACTCCGCCACCCGTGTCTGGATGCAGCCGGAGTGCAGGGCCGCGGAGTATCCGGCGCCCTGCCACGACAGCGCCGCCCACCGCGCCGAGACGGCGGTGAGGGCTCCGGTGACCGAGTCGAGCCCCGCGCTGCCGACGAGCGGGTCGGCGGCGCCCGTCGTCACCAGCACGGGCACGCGGACTTCCGCCGGCAGCGGCGGGGTCGGCATGCTCGGCCAGGCGCTGCACGCGGTGATACCGATCGCCGCGTCGCCACCGAACAGTGGGTAGTTCGCCGACCACGTCCGCTGCAGTTCGGCGGCCCGTGCCGTCGTGGGCCACCGCTGCCCGTCGCTGCAGCGGGAGACGAACTGCCCGTCGGACAACAGCACGGCCTCGGCGGCGCCGACGAGCTCGAGCATCGGCGTCACGTCGCCCGCGCCGGCCGCGGACAGCGCGTCGGACAGCTCGCGGACCCGGGTCGGCGCGTCGCTGCGGGGAGTCCCCAGGAACCACGTCACCGCGGTGAGCAGGGAGTTCGACGACAGCGGGGCGAGCGTGCCGGCCGCGGCCCGGGCGTGCAGATCCTCGAGCGCGGCCCGCGGATCCGGGCCCAGCGAGCACGCCAGCGCAACGCACTGGCGGGCGAATGCGTCGACCGCCGACTCTGCGCCGCGCACCCGGCTCTCGGCGAGCATCTCGGCGTCGGCGGTGGCCGCGGCGGGGGAGTCGAGGACGAGACGGCCGAGGGTCGTCGGGTACTTCGACGCGTAGGCCAGGGCGACCGTGGCGCCGTTGCCGATGCCGAGCACACCGATCCGCTCGACCCCCCACGTGGTGCGCAGCTGCTCGAGATCGTCGGCGGCGTGGGCGGCCCCGAACAGCAGTTCCTGCGGCTGCAGGTAGTCGGTGCATGCGATGGTGGCCTGCCGGCCGAGCTCGGCGACCCGGTCGGGTCCGTCGCCGGTACGACCGAACTGTCCGTGGTCGGCCAGGGCGCGTCGGTCCGCTCCGAAGATGCACTCGATCGGCTGGGACGCACCGAGGCCGCGCCGATCCACCGCGACGACCGGCCGGGAGGCCACGAGCTCGGCGAGCGAGCCGGTCGACAGCGCGGCCAGCGCCCGGGTGGAGGGCAGGTCCGCCCCTGTCGTCATGACGAGCGGGGCCGCATCGGCGGGGGTCTGCGCCAGTCGGGCACGCAGCACGTCGAGGGGGAACGAGCCCGGCACGGTGCCCGCGGCGTCGATCGCGGCCGGAATCTGGGCGCACTCGAGGACGAGACCCGTCGGGCCCGGCGGCAGGGCCTGCGCGGCGAGGGTGTCGGCGGTGCAGTCGCGCCAGTCCAGGTCCCGGGCGGGCACCGGCAACTCGGGCGCGGCGGCCGGGTCCTCGCCGGTGGGGGTGGCCCGGCCGTCCGCCTCCTGCACCACGGCGACGTCGGGACGCACCGAGGGGCCCGCCCCGCACGCGGCGGTCATCGCTCCGAGCACGACGATGCCCATCGTGAGCACACCGGTTCTGCGCATGGGCACAGCCTGCCAGGTCGGTGCGGCGGGCCGCGCACGTGACCGGATCGTCCGATCCGCCGGACGTGACGATCAGGTGTACGTGATGTGAAGTAGGTCGCAATCTGCCCTCGGTGTACCGGTCGCCTCGAGCTCCGGCCCTACCCTGGAGAAATGCACGAACGTCTCGTCGATCGCAATCCCGTGGTGCCGTCCGACCAACTGGTGGCCCAGATGGTTCCGCCCGCGATGTTCGACGACGTGAGCTTCGCGTCCTACATTCCCGATCCGAACGAGCCGAGCCAGGCGACCGCCGTCCGGACGGCGGAGGAGTTCGCCCACAAGATCGCCAAGATCCGGGGCGGTGGCCGGCGCGGCCTGTTCGGCCGCAAGGCGCCGTCCACCGGCGCCGGTCTCTACCTCGACGGCGGCTTCGGCGTCGGCAAGACCCACCTGCTGGCCTCGATCTTCCACGCGGCGCCGTCGCCGAAGGCGTTCGGCACGTTCGTGGAGCTGACCCATGTGGTCGGCGCTCTCGGCTTCAACAAGGCCGTCGAGGAGCTGTCGAACCACAGCGTGCTGTGCATCGACGAGTTCGAGCTCGACGACCCGGGCGACACGATGCTGGTGTCCCGGCTGCTGACCGAGCTGTCCG
>NZ_WVTE01000218.1:0-50679 GCF_009939605.1 Rhodococcus sp. YH1
CACCGACAACAACCTCCCGCCGGTAACGAAAAGGCCCCGCTCGGTCCGATTGTGGATAACTCGCGACTTCTCCACAACCGCGGCAGCGGGTCTTCCGGGAGTGCGGTTCGTCCTACATCGTGGACCGGATGGACACCTTCGACGCACCTTTCCTGGGCACGGAAGCGATCGCCGCCGGCGCGCTCACCGCATACGAACTTCGGCACGGATTCGTTCGTCTCCACCGCAATGTGTACGTCCGACGCGGCGTCGCACCCACTGCCCGGAACCGAGCGATGGCGGCATGGCTGTGGGCACGCGGAAAGGGCGTCCTCACGGGCCTCTCGGCAGCCGCGGTACACGGCACCCGTTGGATCGACGATACGGCCCCGGCCGAGATCCTCCGCCTCGGACACGTCCGGGCCCCGGCCGGAATCGTCGTCCGGCAGGGCTGCATCCCCGACGACGAACTGTGCCCCGTGGACGGGATGGTGGTGACATCACCGGCACGGACCGCCTTCGACCTGGGACGAGCGCACCCCGGCGATCGCGGAGTCGAGATCCTCGACGCACTGTGCAACGCAACGGACATCACGCCCGCGGCGATCCTCGACGTCGCCCGCTGCCATCCGGGGGCGCGCGGGATCAGCGATCTGCGCCGTTCACTGCTCCTCGTCGATGCAGGCGCGGAGTCGCCACCCGAAACCCGCACCCGTTTGTTGCTGGTCCGCGATGGACTTCCGCCGCCGGAAACCCAGCTGCTCGTCTACGGCTCGGACGGCAGCGTGCTGGCGCGCGGCGACATGGGCTGGAAGCGCTGGCAGGTCCTCGTGGAGTACGACGGCGGCCAACACTGGACCGATCCCACCCAGCGCGCCCGGGACATCGACCGGTACGCCGTACTCGAGGCGGCCGGATGGCGGATTGTCCGGGTGAGTGCTCAACTGCTCGCCGGACGTCCGCAGGTCGTCCTCGATCGGGTCCGGGCGGCGCTGCATGCCGCTGGCGCTCGGTTGTGAGATTCGACCGGGAGGTTGGCGCGACGATCGGGCTGTGGCTGGGCCATCCGCCGAGTGGCACCGACGACAACCTCCCGCTGGACGCGAGAAACTCCCGCCTACACCAGCGCCGCGGCCGCGCGCGCGATGGCGAGCTCCTCGTTGGTCGGGATCACGAGGATCTCCACCTGCGACGTGTCCGCCGAGATGCGCCGCTCGCCGCGTGCGGAGGCGGCGTTGCGGGTCTCGTCGACGGCGATGCCGAGACGCTCGAGGCCGGCGAGGGCGTCCCGGCGGACGTCGACGTTGTTCTCTCCCACCCCGCCGGTGAACACGACGACGTCGACGCCGCCCAGTTCGACGAGATACGCGCCGAGGTACTTGCGCAGGCGGTGCACGTAGACGTCGTAGGCGAGCTTCGCGTCCTCGGAGCCCTCGGCGACGAGCCGCAGCAGGGCGCGGAAGTCGTTGACCCCTGAGAGGCCCTTGAGCCCGGAGCGCCGGTTGAGCAGATCGTCGATGGAATCGACGTCCATCCCGGCGCTGCGGTTGAGGTGCAGCAGTACGCCGGGATCGATGTCGCCGCACCGGGTTCCCATGACGAGTCCTTCGAGCGGGGTCAACCCCATGGACGTGTCGACGGGCCGGCCGCCGGCGATCGCGGAGGCCGACGCACCGTTGCCGAGGTGCAGCACGATCTGGTTCAGTTCCGACAGTTCACGTCCGAGGAACCGGGCGGCGCGCTCGGACACGTACTGGTGCGACGTCCCGTGGAAGCCGTACCGCCGGATGCCGTGCGCCCGGGCGACGTCCCGGTCGATCGCGTAGGTGGCGGCCGCGGCGGGCAGTGCGTGGAAGAACGCGGTGTCGAACACCCCGACGTGCGGAATGCCGGGCAGTTCCTCCCGCGCGACCTCCATGCCGATGACGTTCGCCGGATTGTGCAGCGGCGCAAGAACGGCCAGTTCCTTCACGGTGCGCACCACGTCGTCGTCGACGAGGGTCGGCTCGTGGAACACCTCGCCGCCGTGTACGAGGCGATGGCCGACGGCGATGATGCCGGCCTCGCGCAGGGGGCGGCCCAGCGCCTCCACCCAGTCGAGGACGATCCGCAGTCCGGCGCGGTGGTTCTCGATGGGACCGACGTGTTCCTCGGTGCCGGTGGTGTGGTGGAACACGACCCTGCCCTCGGGCTCACCGATCCGCTCGATGAGCCCGTGCGCCACCGAGTCTCCGGTCTCGGGGTGGACGAGCTGGAACTTGATCGACGACGAGCCGGAGTTGAGCACCAGCACGGTGCCGTCCGTCTGGGAGCTCATTCGCCGGCCTCCTGCGCCTGGATGGCGGTGATCGCCACCGTGTTCACGATGTCCTGGATCAGCGCCCCACGCGACAGGTCGTTGACGGGCTTGCGCAGGCCCTGCAGGACCGGACCGACGGCCACGGCTCCGGCGCTGCGCTGCACGGCCTTGTAGGTGTTGTTGCCGGTGTTGAGGTCCGGGAAGATGAACACGGTCGCCCGGCCGGCGACCTCCGAGTCGGGAAGCTTGGCGCTGGCCACCGACGGTTCGATCGCGGCGTCGTACTGGATCGGTCCCTCCACCGGCAGGTCCGGCCGGCGCTCGCGCACCAGGGCGGTGGCGGCGCGGACCTTGTCGACGTCGACGCCCGAACCGGACTCGCCGGTCGAGTAGGACAGCATCGCGACGCGCGGTTCGATGCCGAAGCGGGCGGCGGTGGCGGCGGAGGAGATCGCGATGTCGGCGAGCTGATCGCTGGTGGGATCGGGCACCACCGCGCAGTCACCGTAGGCGAGCACCCGGTCCGACAGGCACATGAGGAAGATGCTCGACACCGTGGACACGCCGGGTTCGGTCTTGATGATCTCGAAGGACGGCCGGATGGTGTGCGCGGTGGTGTGCGCGGCACCGGAGACCATGCCGTCGGCGACGCCGAGGTGCACCATCATCGTGCCGAAGTACGAAATGTCGCTCATGATCTCGCGGGCGCGTTCGATCGTCATCCCCTTGTGGGCACGCAGCCGGGCATACTCCTCGGCGAACGGCTCGGCGTGTTCGGACGACCTGGGATCCAGCACGGTCGCCGCACTCAGGTCCACCCCGAGTTCGGCCGCCCGGCGCCGCACCTGCGTCTCGTCGCCGAGGATCGTCAGGTCGGCGATCTTGCGTTGCAGGACGCGGCCCGCCGCGCGCAGGATCCGGTCGTCGTCGCCTTCGGGCAGCACGATGTGCCGGCGCTGACGGCGGGCCCAGTCGATGAGCTGGTACTCGAACATCTGCGGGGTCGTGACGGACGGCCGGGGCACGTCGAGGCGGCTCAGCAACCGATCCGTGTCCACGTGCTGTTCCATCAGCGCGACGGCGGTGTCGATCTTGCGGTGCGCGCCGAGCGCCATGCGGCCGCGCGTCCGGTCGGCGGCCGACGCGGTGTCGAACGTCCCCAGGGTGGTCGTCAGGATCGGCAGGCTGGGCCTGAGTCCGGCGACGAGTTGCGCCATCGCCGGGTGCGGCAGGAGCCCACCGTTCATGATGATGCCGGCCAGCGACGGAAATCCTTCGGCGGCATTGGCATTCACAAGGGCGAGGAGCACGTCGGAGCGGTCGGCGGGGGCGATCACCACGACCCCCTCGGTGATGCGTTCGAGGATGTGTTCGGCGGTCATGCCGCCGACCATGACGCGCAGCGCCTCGCGGTGCAGCAGCTCGGGATCGCCGCTGTAGAGTTCGCCGTCGATCGCGGTCAGCAGTTCGCCCATGGTCGGCGCGACGAGGATCGGCACCTCCGGCAGCGTCCACAGCGGCACACCCCGGTCCCCGACGGCCGCGGCGATCTCGTCGAGCCGGTCGGAGGGACAGCGGTTGACGACGATTCCGGTCAGGTGGGCGTGCTGGGCGGCGAGTTCGGCCGTGCACACGCTGGTCAGTTGCGCCACCTCGTCGGGGGTGCGCCGGGAGCCGCGCAACACGAGCAGAACGGGCGCGTCGAGATTCGCGGCGATGCGCGCGTTGTAGCCGAGCTCGCTGGGGTTGGCGATCTCGGTGTAGTCGCTGCCGACGATGACGACGGCGTCGCACCGGTCCGCGACGGCGTGGTACTTGACGACGATCTCGCTGAGGGCGGCCTCGGGATCGGCATGCACGTCGTCGTAGGTGGCGCCGACGCACTCGTCGTAGTCGAGGTCGACGGTGATGCGCTCGAGGAGCAGTTCGAGGATGTAGTCGGTGTCGCCGTCGGAGCGGGCGATGGGGCGGAAGACGCCGACCCGGGCGGCGGAGGCACACAGCGCCTGGAGCAGGCCGAGCGCGACGGTGGACTTGCCGGTGTCGCCCTCCGGCGCAGCGATGTAGATACTCGACACGGACTCGGCGGCGGCGCTCATGGCTCACACCCTAACGCTGCGCCGGTGCGTCCTCTGGGCGGTGGGAGCAACCCAAAAGACGCACCGGCGGCGCAGCCGCGTCAGTCCGCGAGCGGGTCGAGCGCGAAGTCGTACGTGGCCACCTTGCGGCCGGCGTCGTCGACCTGTGGTTCGAGGACGAGTTCCGGTTTCGTCGCGGTCGCGACGTCGTCGTCGAGCCACTCACCACCGGCGAAGTACAGCTGGGTGATGATCGGCTGCCTGCCGGGTGCGGTCACCCGCAGGTGCAGGTGCGCCGGGCGCCACGGGTGCCATCCGGCTGCCTCGATGAACTGTCCGGTGGGCCCGTCGGTGGGGATCTGATACGGAGCCGGCTCGATGGTGGTGATGTCGTAGCGGCCCTCGGCGTCGGCGACGACGGTGCCGCGCAGATTCCATTGCGGAAGGTGCGGGGCGAACTGGGAGTAGTAGCCTTCGTCGTCGGCGTGCCAGATCTCGATCCGGGCCCCGCCGAGGCCCCGGCCGTCGAGGTCGGTGACCTGTCCGCGCAGGACCAGCGGGGGGTGGACGCGATCCTCGTCGCGCATCGGGAGTGTGCACTGCGCCGGTAGTTCCGGTGCGCCCGGAACGTAGTACGGCCCCTCGATGCTGCCCTTGGTGCCGCGGAACCTCCGGGAGTTGACGTCCTCGATCTCGTGCTCGACGAACACGTCCAGCAGCAGCGGCCACTCGCCGCCCTCGCCCACGTCGATGAGCCACTGCTTGAGCACGCGGTACTCGTCGTAGGTGACGGCATGTTTCCGGATCAGCGCACCGAATCCCGCGAGGGCTTCGGTCGCGATGGCGGACAGACGCTCCGGTGAGGTGTCGGCGGTGCAGCGTTCGCCCTTGAACTTGTCGGTGGCGGCGGTGCCGGATGCGGCAGCGGTGGGGTTTTCGGTGATGGTCATGGTGTCTCCCGGGAAGTGGTCAGGCACGGCGGAAATGGGACACGTCGTCGTTGCCGACGAGGTCGGGCACGGTCCAGCCGTCGAGGTCGTACTCGCTCATGAACTGCTCGGCCAGGCCCTTCATGGCGGACACGTCCCCACGGCCTTCTGCGGCGAACAGCAGCTCGGCCTTGACGTTCTCGTGGTTGCCGGCGTAGTTCCGCTCGTACAGTTCGTGGCGGCCACCGAACTCGGAGCCGATCGAGTCCCACAGGGCCTTCATGACCTTGACCCGGTCCACGGCGGTGATGCCGTCGGAGCCGCGGACGTACTTGTCCAGGTAGGGGCGCACCTCAGGATTCTTGAAGTCCGCCGCCGACGAGGGCAGGTAGATCAGGCCGGACGCGACGTCCTGCTCGATGATCTCCTTGATCCGCGGGTAGCCGGAGATCATGAACATCCGGTAGGTCAGGCCGTACTCGAGCTTCGGGATGACGGTGTCGCCGATCCACGGCTCGGGGTCGCGGGCCATCGACTCGGTGAGCGACCAGAACAGGTTGCGCCAGCCGATGACCTCCCCGACGCGGGTCTGCACCCCGCGGAAACCGCCGGCGCCGGTGGCGTCGAGGGCCTTGAGCAGCAGGCCCGCGATGAAGTCGAGCTTGACGGCGAGACGGGTGCAGCCCTGGAAGGTGAACCGCGGCAGGAATCCGGACTGCGGGAAGAACGCGTTGATCTTCTCCACGTCCCCGTACATGAACACGTTCTCCCACGGCACGAGCACCTTGTCGAAGATGAAGATCGCGTCGTTCTCGTCCATGCGCGAGGACAGCGGGTAGTCGAACGGGGATCCGACGACGTTGGCGTTCTGCGAGTAGGAGGCCCGCGAGATCAGCTTGATGCCGGGCGCGTCCATCGGCACCGTGCAGATCAGGGCGAATTCCTTCTTCTTGATCGGCAGGCCGTAGTGGGCGATGAAGTTGTAGTTGGTGATCGCCGAGCCGGTGGCGACGACCTTGGCGCCGGAGACGATCAGGCCCGCGTCGGTCTCCTTCTCCACCTTCATGAACACGTCGCCGACCTGGTCCGGCGGCAGTTGCCGGTCCACCGGGGGGTTGATGATCGCGTGGTTCCAGTACAGGACCTTCTCCTGCGACTCGCGGTACCAGCGCTTGGCGTTGTCCTGGAACGGGGCGTAGAGCTCGCTGTTGGCGTTGAGGGTGCCGAGGAAGGAGGCCTTGTAGTCGGGGGACCGGCCCATCCAGCCGTAGGTCATCCGCGCCCAGGTGGCGATGGCGTCGCGCTCGGCGAGCAGGTCGTCGGCGGAGGTGGGGGTGCGGAAGAACGGCATGGTCACCCCGCCGTTGCCGGTGTCGGTGGGACAGGTGAGGGTGCCGACGTGCTCGCCGGTGTGCAGCGCGTCGTAGAGGCGCGCCGTCATGCGGATGGAGTTGCGGAACGCCGGATGGTTGGTGAAGTCCTCGACGCGCTCGCCGTGCAGCCAGATCTCGCGGCCGTCCTTGATCGATTCGATGTACTCGTCCCCGGTCATCGGCCGCGTGGCGAAGTTCTGCTGCCGGTTCGCCGGGGAATCGGCGGCGACGTTCACCGTGGAGCGGTCGATCGTGTTCTCGCCGGGACGGGACTCGAGAGTGGTCATGGATATCTCCTTGCGGGTGAAGGGAACTGGTAAGTGGTTCCGGGCGGTGGTCAGTTCACCGCGGCATCGAGGTGGAGCGGGGTGAACCGGGTCCGGGCGTCGAACCAGCCGCTGTGCGGATCGTCCATCGAGCCGTTCCATGCGGCGGAGGCGCTCGGTGCGCCGAGTTCGTGGAAGGTGCTCCGGTAGAACAGCAGCGGGGCGGTGTCGCGACACTGGGCGTCGACGATCTCGCCGATGTAGATCACGTGGTCGCCGCCGTCGTACTCGCGCCACGGGACGCAGGACAGGGTCGCCGCGGCCCCGGCGAGCACCGGCGCCGTGGGTCCGTCCTCGAACACCGGGCCGGGGGTCTGCGGCCGGCCGGCGAAGTGCAGGGCGGTGTCGACCTGGTCCGCGGCGAGGATGTTCACCGCGAACGGTGCGCCGGAGAGGAAGCCGCACGCCTTCGACGTGCGGGTCAGGGTGACCTGGCACAGCCGGGGCTCGAGGGAGACGGCGGTGAACGCGGTGACCGTCGCGCCGTGGGGTGTGCCCTCGCGGTTGGCGCAGGTGATCACGGTGACGCCACTTGCGAACTGTCCGAAGATGTTCCGGAGCCGACGCTGTTCCATTTCGGCGCTCCTCCCGGGTCGATCCGTGCTGGTGTGATGTAGACCATAGGAGCGGGTGGGTGCCGGCTGCGATCCGCTGAACGCGGTCGCTATCCGGTTAGCGCGGTCGGCGTGACCGATGGGCCTCGTTTGCCCGGAGACGTGTTGCCCATCACACTGGACAGTGGGTCCCGGGTATACCGGGACGAAGGTCCCGAATGGCGAACGGCGCCGAAGGTCCCGGGGACGGAAACGGAGGTACAGGGTGAGGTCGACGCCTGATCCGGCCGATTGGGACGAAGCCGAGCATGTGGTGTCCGACGCATACTTCCCGCACACCCTGGCTCCGCTGGCCGCCGGTACGGAACCGCACGTCGATGTCCGCGCGCTGCAGCTCGGTCCGCTGCGGCTGGCGCGAATCGGATGGGGCGCCGAGGTCACGGTGCAGTCGGACCATCCGGGTGCCTACGCGGTCAACATCCCCCTGTCCGGGCGCATCGAATCGGTGACGGCGGGCCGCGAGGTGGTCTCGGTGCAGGGACAGGCATCGGTGTTCCGGCCGGACACCGCCGCCACCATCACCCGCTGGACCGACGACTGCGAGATCGTCGGCGTCAAGCTCGACCGCGACTACCTGGACCGTGAGCTGGCGCGGATCCTGGGACGTCCCGACCTGCAGTTGCCGGAGCAGGTGGACCTGACCGGGGAGGCCGGTCAGAGCTGGATGACCCTGCTGCGTTCGGTGGTCGACCAGCTGCGCGCGGACGAGGAGCTGTGGCGCAACCCATTGGTCGCCGAGCAGCTCTCCGGCGCCCTGACCTCGGCGTTCGTGCTCGCGGTGATGCCCGACGGCGGAACCGGCACCGCGGCGCGACCGCGGATCGTCAAGCGGGTCCTCGACCGCATCCACGAGGATCCGGCCCAGCCGTGGACGTCGGCGGACATGGCCGAGCTGGCGGGCGTGAGCGTGCGCCGCCTCCAGGAGGGATTCCGCGAGTATCTGGGGGTCTGTCCCCGCGACTACCTGCTCGACCTGCGCCTCGAGCGGATCCACGAGGAGCTCGCGGCCGGCGACCCGGCGGCGACGTCGGTCACGGAGGTGGCCATGCGCTGGGGGATGACGCACACCGGCCGCTTCGCCGCCGCCTACCGCCGCAAGTACGGCGTGACCCCGTCCGCGACCCTGCGCGGCTGACGAGACCTACCCGCGGTACCCGAGGTCGGCGCTGAGGTCGTTCGCGGACTTCACCAGGCAGTCCACGGCGAGCGCGCGGAATTCCTCGGGCGTGTGCCGGGCCGCCGACGTCGAGCAGGCGAGCACACCGACCACGGTGCCGGCGGCGTCGCGCACCGGCGCCGCCGCCGAGATGAGGCCCTCCTCGAGCTCGGCGGAGGTGAGCGCGTAGCCCTGGGCGCGCACCCGGGCCAGCTCGGCCCGCAGTTCGTCCGCGTTGCCGACGGTCGCGGTGGCGAGCTTCTCGAAACTCGTGTCGGCGACGACCTGCTCGACGGTGTCGGTGGGGGCCCACGCCAGCAGCGCCCGGCCCATCGACGTCGCGTATGCGGGGACCCGGGTGCCCACCGAGACGTTGATGCTCATGATGCGCCGCACCGGGACCCGGGCGGCGTACACCACCTCGGCGCCGTCGAGAACGCCGAGGGAGGCGGATTCGCCGGTGTACTCGGAGATCTCGACCAGCCGCGGCATGGCGGCCTCGACCAGGGCGTGCGAGGCGGAGTAGTGCTGACCGATGCTGAGCACGCGCGGGGTCAGCGACCATCGGCTGCCCGTGTTGCTCACGTAGCCGAGTTTCTGCAGGGTCAGCAGGATGCGGCGGACCGCGGGCCGGGACAGGTCGGTCTTCGCTGCCAGTTCGGCGAGGGACGGGTTGGGGTGCTGTTCGTCGAACGCGAGCAGCACGGCAAAGCCGCGCTCGATGCTTTGGACGAAATCCCGGTCCTGGCTAGGCATTGCTGGCTCCTACCTGCGGTTTCGGCGCCCGGGGCCACCCGGGTGTTGACAATCACCTGTGACTGGACGCACAGTGTGTGTACGCACTGCGATACAGAAGTACGCACAGCGTACAACTCGAGTGGCGAGAGCGCCAGCCCCGCGATCACCACGACAGCTTTCGTGACCATCGTTCGAGCCTCGCCGAGGAGGACACATGACCACCACCGAGAATCCCACCGCCCACGCGTCCGGCAATGCGGCCACCGACAAGTTCAAGAACGAGCGCGTCTCGTCGGACACGTCGGTCGAGCGTGCCGCCGCCATCTACAAGGATGTGCTCGGGGCGTTCGCCGAGATCATCCACAAGCACGAGGTCACCTACGACGAGTACCGCGTGCTCAAGCAGTGGATGATCGACGTGGGCGAGTACGGCGAGTGGCCGCTGTGGCTGGACGTCTTCGTCGAGCACGAGATCGAAGAGGTGCACTACAACCGCAAGCACTTCACCGGCACCAAGGGCAGCATCGAGGGCCCGTACTACGTGGCCGACTCCCCGAAGCTGCCGGCCAAGTGCACCATGCCGATGCGTGAGCAGGACAAGGCGGCCGAGTCCCTGATCTTCAAGGGCCGGGTCACCGACCTCGAGGGCAACGGACTGCAGGGCGCCACCATCGAGTTGTGGCACGCCGACGCGGAGGGCCTCTACTCGCAGTTCGCCCCCGGCATCCCCGAGTGGAACCTGCGCGGCACCGTCGAGTGCGACGACGAGGGCAACTTCGAGATCACCACCCTCAAGCCCGCCCCCTACAAGATCCCCGCCGACGGACCGACCGGCTGGTTCATCGAGTCCTACGGTGGACACCCGTGGCGCCCCGCCCACCTGCACCTGATGGTGAAGGCCCCCGGCAAGCGCTCGATCACCACCCAGCTGTACTTCCAGGGTGGCGAGTGGGTCGAGGACGACGTCGCGACCGCGACCAAGCCCGAGCTCATCCTCGACCCGCAGCCGAACGCCGAGGGTGTCGACGAGGTGACCTACAACTTCGTGCTCGACCCCGAGGCCTGATCGTCTCCATGGACCGGGTCCACGTGAGTTGACGAATGCCGGTGTCCACCAAGAGGACACCGGCATTCGTCGTCCCCGAGGGTCCACTGTTGCCCGCATCACCGCCGATATCCGATTGTGAGCTGTTCGATGTCCGACCCCGACCTGAAGATCGTCTCGATCGACACGACGATCATCGACGTGCCGCTGGTACGTCCGCACAAGTTCGCCACCACCACCGCCGAGAAGCAGCCCATCCTGCTCGTGGCGATCACCACCGCGGGCGGCGTCACCGGTTACGGCGAGGGCGTCGTGCCCGGCGGTCCGTGGTGGGGTGGTGAATCCGTCGAGACGATGAAGGCGATCGTCGACGGCTACATCGCCCCCTACATCGCCGGCCGCGGCGTCGACGAGATCAGCGGCATCATGGTCGACATCGAACGCGTCGTCTCCGGCGCCCGGTTCGCCAAGGCCGCCGTCGACGTCGCCCTGCACGACGCCTGGGCCCGCGCCCTCGGCGTCGGCGTGCACGCCCTGCTCGGCGGCGCCTTCCGCACCGGGGTCGACGTGCGCTGGGCGCTCGGCGCCGCGCCGGTCGAGGAGATCCTCGAGGAGGTCGAGGAGAAGATGGCGGCCCGCCTGAACTTCGCGTTCAAGCTCAAGATGGGCGCGCTCGACCCGAAGGTCGACACCGAACGTGTCGTCACGATCGCGCAGGCCCTCGAGGGCAAGGCCGGCGTCAGCATCGACGTCAACGCCCGCTGGGACCGGTTCACCGCGCTGCGGTACGTCCCGCAACTCGTCGACGGCGGCGTCGAACTCATCGAACAGCCGACTCCCGGCGAGCAGCGCGAGGTCCTCGCCGAGATCAACCATCTGGTGTCCGCCCCGGTCATGGCCGACGAGTCCGTGCAGACGCCGCACGACGCGCTCGAGATCGCCAAGCTCGGCGCCGCCGACGTCATCGCCCTCAAGACCACCAAGTGCGGTGGGTTGCAACGCAGCAAGGAGGTCGTGGCCGTCGCCAAGGCGGCCGGAATCCGCTGCCACGGCGCCACCTCGATCGAGGGGCCCATCGGCACTGCGGCGTCCATTCACTTCGCCTGCGCCGAGCCCGGGATCAACTACGGCACCGAGCTGTTCGGGCCGCAGCTGTTCGCCGTCGAGCTGCTGCAAACCCCGCTCGACTACTCCGACGGGCAGGTGCACCTCCCGCAGGGGCCCGGCCTCGGCGTCGAACTCGACATGGACGTCGTCAAGCACCTCGCCCGCGACTGACCACACCCGTGCGCGGTTTCGGTAGAAGCAGCTACCGAAACCGCGCACGGCCCGAAAGGAGTACGCACCATGGCACTGTTCCACGTTCGCATGGACGTCGACATCCCCCGCGACCTCGATCCCGAGGTGCGGGCCGAGACCGTCGCGCGGGAGAAGGCCTACAGCCAGGAACTGCAGCGCGAGGGCAAGTGGCGGGAGATCTGGCGCATCGTCGGCAAGTACAGCAACATCAGCATCTTCGACGTCGACTCCGCCGACGAACTCCACGAGATCCTGTGGAACCTGCCGCTGTTCCCGTACATGAACATCGAGATCATGCCGCTGACCAAGCACGGATCCGACATCAAGGACTAGTGGCCGCCGGCAGGCCATACTCGGGTAATGGACCTGCCGCTGCACGACGTCTACGCCGAACCGACCCTCGCGGACCTGATGCCGTCCGTGCTCGCGTCCGCGGGGGTGCCCGGCGAGGCCAACCGTCTCGCGCTCGACGAGCAGTCCCGCACCGTCGTGTTGCTCGTCGACGGCATGGGGTGGAACCTGCTGCGGCGCAATGCCGCAGCCGCCCCGTTTCTCACCGGACTCGACGGCCGGCCGATCCGCGCCGGATTCCCCACCACCACCGCGGTGAGCATCGCGTCGCTGGGCACCGGCCTGGCCTCCGGCGCCCACGCCATCACCGGTTACCAGTCCTACGTCGAGGAGATCGACGCCCCGTTCAACTGGCTGCGCTGGACCCTCGCCGGGACCGCGGTCGACCAGCGTGAGCGGCTCGTCCCCGAATGGGTGCAGCCCCACCCGACGGCGTTCGAACGCGCCGACGCCGCCGGGCTCACCGTGACCACCGTCGTGCCCCGCAGCTTCGACGGCAGCGGGCTCACCCGGGCCGTGCTGCGCGGCGGCAACTTCGTCGGTGTCTCCGCCTACGGCGACCTGCTCGCCCACGTCGTCGCTGCCGTCGCCGCCGGCGACCGCACCCTCGTCTACTGCTACCTCGGCGAGGTCGACACGATCGGCCACCTCTACGGACCCGAGTCCCCGTCCTGGACCGCGCAGCTCACCGTCGTCGACCGGTTCGTCGAGCAGCTCGTCGCGGCCCTGCCCGCCGGGGCGCGGCTGCTGATCACCGCCGACCACGGCATGGTCGACGCCTCCCGGGGCCGTCGCGCCGACTTCGACCACATCTCCGGCCTCTCGGAGGACGTCGACGCGATCGCGGGCGAACCCCGTTGCCGGCACGTGCACACCCGGCGGCCCGACGCAGTGCTGGAGCGGTGGCGCAACGAACTCGGCGACGACATGTGGATCGGCACCCGCGACGACGTGATCGCCGGCGGCCTGTTCGGCCCGGACCCGTCGCCCGCCGCGTGCCGACGCATCGGTGACGTCGTCGCGATCGGCCTCGGCGAGTCCACGGTGATCCGCTCCGACGGCGAATTGGTCATGTCGCAGCTGCCCGGCCAGCACGGTGCGCTGACCGAGGAGGAGCTGCTGGTGCCGTTGCTGCAGGTCTGAGGGCTGAGGGTCCGGAAGATACGTGTGACGGAGAGTACCTCGACCGGGTACCGGCCTCGTCCTATCGTGGCGTACATGCGCACCCACGGATCGACGATCTGGCACTGGACGGTGAGCCTGCGGGCGATCCTCGTCTTCTGGTTCGTGCGGATCTTCGTGAAGCCGCTCTTCACCTGGTGGCCTGCCACCGACCGGGGCATCGAGACCCTCAGCCGGCTCGACCGTCGCGTCGACAAGCTGCTGCCCCGACCGCGTGGCGTCGACATCGACCCCCTGACCCTCGGCGGGGTGCCCAGCGAGCGCATCGAACCGCCGCGACCCGCCCGGGGCTCGCTCGCCGGGGTCACCATCCTGTACTTCCACGGCGGCGCCTTCGTGTTCTGCGGCCTCGCCACCCACCGTACCGTCTGCTCACTGCTCACTGCTCGCCGCCGAGTCGGGGGTTCCGGTGTACTCCGTCGCCTACCGGCAGCTTCCCGTGGGCTCGATCGGTACCTCCGTCATCGACGCGATGGCCGCGTACACCGCGCTGCTCGAGACGGTCGAGGACCCCACCCGCATCGTCGTCGCCGGTGACTCGGCCGGCGGCTACCTGGCGATGAAGGTCGCCGAGATCGCCGCGCTGCGCGGCATGATCCGGCCGGCCGCGGTGATCGGCTACTCGCCGCTGCTCAACCTCGAACTCGAGGAGCACGACCCCGACTTCATGAAGCGGGACGCGTACCTGCCGATGCGGCAGGTCGAGAAGCTGCGCGACCGCTGGCTCGCCGGTCCCGACTACATCGAGGGCGAGGAGTCGCCCGTCCGTGCCGATCCGGCGCTGTTCCCGCCCGTGTTCTTCTCCGTCGCCGAGTACGAGATCACCCGACCCGACGTCGAGATCATGACCGGCGCCTTCGACGAGGTGGGCGCGACGGTCGAGACCCACCTGTGGGCCGGTCAGGTGCACGCCTTCCCGGTGATAGGGCAGGTGCTGCCCGAGGCCCGCACGCTGCTGCACTACAGCATCGACTTCGTGCGGCGCACCGTCGTCGCGCAGGAGCGTCGCCACACGGCATGACCCCGTCGTGGCGGCCCGATGTCACATCCATTCGATCTGAGTGACGCGGTGTGACATTCGGCCGCGTGCCCGAGCGGTCAGGTATTGGTGTCGGACGGGTTCGGGGTGTCGGGGAACCCGGCGGACGGGGGGCCGTCCTCGCCGGCCGTGCACGTGACCCCGAGGGTGTAGGCGCTCATCGACAGCGATCCGTACGCGAAGCCGTCGACCAGGGGTTCGACGAGATCGTCGCCCACACCAGCCAGGCCCGCGAGGTACAGCAGCGGGAGGAAGTGATCCGTGGTGGGGACCGCGTGCTCGAAGTCGGCGTGCCCGTCGAGACTCGCGACACCGTCGGGGCGGTCCATGATCATGACCCGCGCCGCCGCGTCGAACCGGTGCGCCCAGTCGAATCCCTCGTCCGGGAGGCGCCGATCCATGCCGGCGAGGTTGTGCACGATGTTGCCGCTGGCCACGACGAGAACGCCCCGTTCGCGTAGCGGCGCGAGCTTCGCGCCGAGTTCGAGGTGGTAGTCGAAATCCTGGTAGGCGTTCAGGCTCAGCTGCACGACCGGCACGTCCGCGGCCGGGAAGGCGTGGGTGAGCACCGACCAGGTGCCGTGGTCGATGCCCCACGAGTCGACGTCCGCGCCGACCCAGGTCGGATGCACGACGTCGGCGATCTCCTCGGCCAGTTCGGGCAGCCCCGGCGCCGGGTACTGCACGTCGAACAGTTGCTGCTCGAAGCCGAAGAAGTCGTGGATCGTGCGCGGGCTGGGCATGGCGGTGACGGCGGTGGCGTTGATGAACCAGTGCGCCGAGATCGCGAGGATCGCACGCGGCGTGGGGACCGCGCGCCCGAACTCCCGCCACGCCCGGGTGTAGCGGTTCGCGTCGAGCGCGTTGCGGGGGCTGCCGTGCCCGAGGAACGCGGCCGGCATGCGCGCGGACGGTTCGGCGGCCACGTCAGACGAGCCTCGGCCGGAGCCATTCCACGAGGTCGTCGAGGACCTGCTTCTTCTCCGGTTCGTTGAACACCTCGTGGTAGAGGCCGTCGTACAACTTCAGGGTCACGTCCGGCGACCCGACCCGCTCGGCGACGAGCCGGCTGCCGGCCGGGGCGGTCAACCGGTCCTCGGCGCCGTGCTGCAGCAGGATCGGCAGGTTCAGCGCAGGCAGCCGGTCGGGGAGGCTCTCCCCGGTGACGACGAGGGCCCGCGCGATGCCGGCGGGCACGAGCCCGTGGTGCACCAGCGGATCGGCTTCGTACGCGGCGACGACGTCGGGGTCGCGGGAGACGCCCGCGGAGTCGAGCTTCTGCACCGGTAGCTGCGGCAGCACGCGCCCGATGAGCTTGCCGAGTTCGACGACGACGCGCGGCGTGCCGGAGGTGACGTCGACCGCGGGGCCGGAGAGGACGAGGGCGGTGAGCTCGTCGGGGTGTTCGAGCGCGTAGGCCAGGGCGACGGCCCCGCCCATGGAGTGGCCGAGCAGGAACCGCGGCAGGCCGGGATTGTCGAAGGAGGCGATGCCGAACAGCCGGTTCACGTCACCGGTGTACTCGGCCATCTCCCGCAGATATACGCGCCTGCCGCCGGAGCGGCCGTGTCCGCGGTGGTCGAGCGCGTACACCGTGAGGCCGAGATCACCGAGGCGCTCGATCACGTGGTCGTATCTACGTGCGTGTTCGCCGAACCCGTGACACAGCACGAGCACGCCGGTCGGGTCCCCGCCGGGCGACCACACGTCGTAGACGATGCGGGTGCCGTCGGCACTGGTGAACGAAGTCTCGGTTCGCTGCATGATCGCTCCTCACCGCGTGGATCCGCCGCCGGATCGGGTCATCCTTCCACGAAACGCCGCCGGATCGGTGCGCATTGCGGCGACCGCGCGGCTGTGTGTTCAGTCCTCGGGTCCCGGCGGTGCCTCGCTGGTCATCGACCGTCGCAGCGCGAGGATCAGGCTCGACATCGCCGACGAGCGGGGCGCGTCGCTGCGGACCACGCCGCACACCGGGACGCTGAGGCGATTGCGCGCCTCGCGCATGTAGGCCAGGCCCGTCCGTGGGGTCTCCGCGGCGGTGCTCGGGTACAGGACCGTCCACGCCCGCGGATTGGTGATGACGTCGAGGGTGGCGGTGTGGTCGCTCGCGATCGACGGCCCGAGCTGCACCCGGCGTCCCACCGCGCGGAAGGCGTCCTCGATCACCGTGTGGATGAGCACCTGGCTGGGCCGGGGCGGCAGCAGCAGCGGGTAGGGCGCCAGGTCGCCGAGGTCGACGGTGGAGAACGCGGAAAGCGGGTGCCGGCTCGACGTGACGATGACCAGGTCCTCGATCCCCAGTTCCACGGTCTCGAGACCCGGGCGGTCGACGCCGCCGCGGATCAGGGCGACGTCGGCGTCGCCGCCGGCGACGGCGTCGATCCGGTCGGCGAAGCTCTTGATGACGAACTCGATGTCGATCGCCGGGTACTGCTCGCGGACGTGGGCGATGGCATCGAGGCTCTGGGACGCGAAGGTCATGTTCGCGGCGATGCGGATGCGGTTGCGCGGTTCGCGCGCCACCGCATACGCCTGCGCCTCGAGGCTGAGCACCTGCTGCGCGATGGGGACCAGCCGCGAACCGGCGGGGGTCAACCGCACCACCCGGGTGGACCGCTCGAACAGCGACGTATCGAGTTCCTTCTCGAGCCGGGTGATCTGGTGACTGATGGCGGACTGGGAGATGAAGCACTTCTGCGCGGCCTTGCTGAAGCTCAGCTCCTCGCTCACGGCGAGGAAGTAACGCAGCTGCCGGAAGTCCATGCCCCCAATCCTACTTATGAGCGATCGAGATAAGACTTCCGCGAATACGGCAGGTTGGTGGCCATCGGTCTGCCGTCTCCATACGGTGGTTGTCATACATCGACTTCAAGGTGGAGGTAGAGGTAATCGTGGGCAGCACAGCAGTGACCGATCGGACCGAGGTCGTCGTCGTCGGTTCGGGCTTCGGCGCGCTGGCAACGGCGAAGAAGCTCGCCAAGGCCGGGACGCCGTTCGTCCTGATTTCGGAGACCACCGAACATCTCTTCCAGCCCCTGCTGTACCAGGTCGCCACCGGCGTGCTCTCGGCCGGCGAGATCGCCCCGTCGATCCGCTCCATCCTCGCCAAGTACCCCAGCGCGGACGTCCGCCTCGGCCGGGTCGTGGACGTGCGGCCGGACGTGCACGAGGTCGACTACGTTGCCGGCGGCGTCGTCCACACCGTCGGGTACCGCTCGCTCGTCGCGGCGACGGGTGCGCGCCAGGCCTACTTCGGCCGCGACGAGTTCGAGAAGGTCACCTACGCCCTCAAGACCGTCGAGGACGCCGAGCGGCTGCGCCGGCAGATCCTGCGGTGCTTCGAGGAGGCGCACACCACCACCGACCCGGAGCGCCGCCGCAACCTGCTGAGCTTCGTGGTCATCGGTGCCGGCGCGACGGGCGTCGAGCTCGCCGGCCAGATCAAGGAACTCGCGGGCCGCTACTTCGAGCAGTCGTTCCACGACATCAGCGCCGACGACGTCTCCGTCACCCTCGTCGAGGGCGCGGGCGAGGCCCTCCCGGCCTTCGGTGGCAAGCTCAGCGAATACACCAAGCAGTCGCTGGAGAAGTCGGGTGTCGACGTCGTGCTCGGCACCTTCGTCACCGACATCGACGAGCACGGTGCCACGCTCAAGGCGGGCGACGAGGAGCGCCGGATCACCGCCGAGACGATCATCTGGTCGGCCGGCGTGCGCGCCAACGACTTCGCCGGAGTCCTCGCCGAGCGCACCGGTTGCGCCACCGACCGTGCGGGCCGGCTGCTGGTCAACCCGGACCTCACCGTGGGCGGCTACGCCGACGTGTACGCCATCGGCGACATGACGTCGCTGAACAACCTGCCCGGGCAGTCGCCCGTCGCGATGCAGGGCGGCCGCCACGTCGCGCGGACCATCCTCGGCAAGCAGCCGGTGGGCACCCGATTCAAGTACCGGGACAAGGGCAGCATGGCCATCATCAACCGCTTCCGCGCGATCACCCGCGTCGGAAAGATCGAGCTGAGCGGCTTCATCGCCTGGGTGCTGTGGCTGGCCGTGCACCTGGTCTACATGGTGGGCTTCCGCAACCGCTACGTCGCGGTGATGTCGTGGTTCGGATCCTTCCTCGGTCACCGGCGCCCGCACTTCCACTACGCGCAGGAGCAGCACCGGCTCGACGCCGATGTCCCCGACGACGTGACCGTCACCGCTGTACCTGCCCGGGTCGACCGCGCTCCCGAGAAGAAGCCGGAACCCGAGAAGGTCAGCGTCCGATAGGACGACTCGACGAGAACCGGGCCCCGTGCCGTTCACTGCGAACGGCACGGGGCCCGGTCTTCTCGCTGCCCCTGCCCCCTGCCCCCGGCCTCTGCCGCGGCACCCGTCGCGCATCCGCACCCGGGTGCAGTGTGTTCGCCGGGAATGCCGGGGGACGTGTGTGGTTGGATGCGGCATGACGACTCTTGCCGAGAAGGCCGTAGCGCTGAAGTCTCTGCACGTTCCGGGTGACCCGGTGGTGCTGCCGACCGTGTGGGATGCCTGGTCGGCGAACCTGGCGGTGCAGGCCGGTTTCGCCGCGTTGACGATGGGCAGCCATCCGGTGGCCGACTCGGTCGGCAAGCCGGACAACGAGGGTATGACGTTCGAGGAGCTGCTGACCCGGGTCCGGCAGGTCACCGCAGCGGTCGACGTCCCGATCTCGGTGGATGTGGAGGCCGGTTACGGCGAGGCCCCCGCTCGGATCGTCGAGGGGCTGCTCGGGGCGGGCGCTGTCGGATTGAACGTCGAGGACACCGTGCACAGTGAGGGCGGCCGGCTGCGCGAGCCGGCCGAGCACGCCGAGTACGTGGCCGGGTTGCGTGCCGCCGCCGACGCCGCCGGTGTGCACCTGGTGGTCAACGCCCGCACCGACCTGTTCGTCAAGAAGATCGGTGCCGAGTCCGACCGGGTGGACCGGGCGATCGACCGCCTGAAGCTGGCCGCAGATGCCGGCGCCGATGTGCTCTATCCGGTGGGCTTCCACAGCGACGAGGTCCAGCGGCGCCTGACGTCGGAGCTGCCGTTGCCGGTCAATGCGATCGCCCACCCGGCGAAGAACGATCTCGCGTCGCTAGCTGCCCTCGGCGTCGCCCGGATCAGCTTCGGGCCGCTGCTGCAGGCCACCCTGGCCGAGCGGGCGGGTGAGCTGCTGGGGCGGTGGCGCTGAACGATCGCGCAGCGCGCGTTCGCCGGCCGGGTGACTCCGCCGACGTCCCACTCCGCACCGCTCGGCGACCGCCGACGATCGTCCGTCACGGCTCCGTCCGCGCCGCCAGCACGTCCAGGTAGTGCTGGTTGTACATCACGCCGAGCACGTTGCCGAACGGGTCGACCACCGAGGCGGTGACGAATCCGGGGCCGTGCTCGACCGGCTTGTCGTGCACCGTCGCGCCCATCGATTCGAGCCGCTCGAGGGCGGCCGCGGGATCGTCGACGTGCCAGTAGGTCGTCGCGGGGCCGGGCTGCCCGGGGCGCTCGTGGGCGACGAACCGGCCGTCGACGATCCCGAGTTCGTGCCCGTAGTCGCCGGTGCGGAACTCGAGGTATGCAAGCCTGCCCTCGACGGAGCGTCGGAAGTACGGCTCGACGCCGAGCAGTTCGGTGTACCAGGCACCGGCGGCCGTCAGGTCGTCGGCGAAGAAGCTGACGGTGGAGAGTCCTCGCAACATGGCTCGTTCCTTTCCTCGGGGGGTGTCGACATCCATCCTGCGGGCGAAAGCGCTCACCTTCCGAGCACTTTTCGTGAGACATTTCGGGGATGCGCGCCGACCGTCTCGTCGCCGTCCTGCTGCTCCTGCAGAGCCGTGGGCGGGTGACCGCCGCCGAGCTCGCCGCCGAACTCGAGGTGTCCGTGGCCACTGCTCGCCGCGACCTCGAGGCGCTGTCCGCGGCGGGGATCCCGGTGTATCCGCAGCCCGGACGCGGCGGTGGGTGGTCGCTCGTCGGCGGCGCCCGCACCGACCTCAGCGGGCTCTCCGCCGCCGAGGCGCAGGCACTGTTCCTGCTCGTCGGCCCCGCGGCCGCCGTCTCCGGTGAGGTCAAGACCGCCCTGCGCAAGCTGGTGCGGGCGCTGCCGTCGACGTTCCGGGCCGACGCCGAGGCCGCTGCGGACGCCACGATGATCGATCCCACCCGGTGGGGCGCGCGAGACCGGCACCGGCCCGAGACGGTCGATGTTCTGCAGGCCGCCGTCGTGCGGCGACGGAGAGTGCGCCTCGTCTACACCGACAGCGCGCGCGAGCGTAGTGAGCGGCTGGTGGACCCGTGGGGTCTCGTCGACAAGGACGACATCTGGTACCTGATCGCGGGGACCGATCGCGGCCAGCGCACCTTTCGCGTCGATCGGATCGTCCGGGCCGAACCGACCGACGAACCGGCCGCGCGCCCGGACGGCTTCGCGCTCGACGCCGCGTGGCGGCACGTCGTCGGCGAGGTCGAGCAGCGGCGGTCACGTACCTGGGCGACCGTCCTGCTCGCGGCCCGGTTCGTGCCGATCCTGCGCGACCACTTCGGCCGGCACTGCCACGCCGCCGGCGAACTCGGCGACGGGCGCGTCCGGGTCCGCGTCGCCGCACCGACGCCGCTGGACATCGCTCGCACTCTCGCCGGCTGGGGCGCGATGATCGAGGTGACCGAACCGCCTTCCGTCCGGGCGGAACTCGCGCGGATCGGCGCGGAGCTCACCGGCCGCTACCGCGATCCGGAAAGCACCGGTGCGGCACCGGAACGGGATTGCCGGTAGATCCGGCTCGCGGAAGACGTGTGCAGGTCTCCCGTGGTGGCGACGATCCGGCGTGCCGTGCGGGTATTCGGTGACATGGACGATCGGCGGGTCGAATCGGCTTGTGCGAGAGGAAGTGACGTCGCCGGCGAACGGCGGCGATTCGTTCGGCGTCCCCTCCGTCGCGCCCGCACGGTGCGGCCCGCCGTGCGTGGCCGGACGGGATCCCGGTCGTGCCGGGGGTAGACTCCCGGCATTGTGGGAGAGCCTGGGGATCGCGACGCCGTGGACGCCATCGTCGCGCATTGGGCCGTGGCCCGTCCCGAACTCGACGTGTCGGGGCTGAAGGTGTTCGGTCGTCTCCACCGGAGCTTCCTCGTCTACAAGTCCCGCATCGCGCCCACGTTCGAGGAGCACGGGATCAACGATTCGGGGTTCGACGTTCTCGCCTGCCTGCGCCGCGCCGTGCCGCATCATCGGCTCACCGCGGGGGAGCTGGCCGACCAGACGCTGGTCACCACCGGCGGGCTGTCGCTGCGCGTCAATCGGCTCGAGCAGGCGGGCCTGGTGACCCGATCGAAGGACAGTCAGGACGCCCGGGTGGTGTATGTCGAGCTCACACCCGCCGGTGCCGCGCTCGTCGACTCGGTCGCCGACGCGCACTTCGCCAAGTTGCGCGCGATGCTCGGCGACCTCGACACCGACGAGCGCGAGACGCTGGCGCGCCTGCTCGCCCGTCTGGAGCACTCCGCCCGAGCGGCCGAGTTCGAGGACTCGGGCACCGGTGTGGGCGTGGACTCGGACGCCGATCGGCCGGTCTGACGCCGCAGTCGGACGTCCGCCGAGAAAAATTTCGGGACCTCTATGGCGCCCGCCACACCGCTGTGACCTGCGTCTCCTCCGTTTCGGCCCCGTAAATCCGGCGTAACGACCGGCTGATCTGGGCATTCGGCTATTGACCTCTTTGCGCTAAGACGATACAAATCTCTTAGTGCAAAGATATCGACTCGGCGCGCACCACCCTCCGGCTCCGCGAGCAGCGTGGTCCGCGTCCGTCCCGACCGAACGGACCTCCCTCATGCCCATTGCGTACGCGTCCCCTCTCCAGGTGGGACCCGCCGAGCACGAGCCCGAGTCCGTCGACACGGTCGACGAGATCCTCGTCGCCGGCCGATGGCAGCGTGGACTCGGTGAGTGCATCGAGTCCGTCGACCCCGCCACCGGCCGGGTCTTCGCGAGCCTGCACACCGCGACCGTCGACGACGTCGACCGGGCCGTCACCGAAGGTCTGCGCGCCGCCCGCGGCGGGTGGTCGGCACTGCTCCCGCACGAGCGTGCACGGGTCCTGCACCGCGTCGGCAACGCCCTCGACGACGAGGCCGAACGGGTGGCACGGCTCCAGACCCTCGACACCGGCAAGGCGCTGACCGAGACCCGGGCCCTGGTTGCCAGCGCCGCCAACACGTTTCGTTACACCGCGGCCGCACTCGAGACGATGGACTCCGCACTGACCACGCCCCGGGGGCCGTGGTTGACCATGTCGACGTACCAGCCGATGGGCGTCGTCGCCGCGATCACGCCGTGGAACTCACCGATCGCGTCCGACGCCCAGAAGATCGCCCCGGCCCTCGCCGCCGGCAACGCCGTCGTGAGCAAGCCGCCGGTGTGGGCGCCGTGGGTGACGCTGCGTCTCGCCCGCATCTGCGAGGCGGCCGGGCTGCCCGCGGGGGTGCTCTCGGTCCTGCCGGGATCCGGGCGCACCGTCGGCGAGGCGCTGGTCCGGCACCCGGACGTCGCCAAGGTCACCTTCACCGGCGGCACCGAAACCGGCCGTCACCTTGCGCATCTCGCCGCCGACAAGCTCATGCCGATCACGCTCGAACTCGGCGGCAAGTCCCCGACGATCGTGTTCGAGGACGCCGATCTCGAACAGGCCCTCGCCGGCGTCCTCTACGGCGTCTTCTCCTCGTCCGGGCAGAGCTGCATCGCCGGATCCCGGATCTTCGTCCACCGCAGCATCGCCGAGACCTTCACCGGCGAACTCGTCCGGCGCGCAGCGGCCCTGCGTCTCGGCCCCGGCACGGACCCGCGCACCCGGGTGGCTCCGATGGTCACCTTCGCGCACCGGGACCGGGTGGCCGCGATGGTCGACGACGCCGTCGCCGCCGGGGCCCGGGCGTTGTGCGGGGGCGCGATCCCGGCCGACGAACGGCTCTCGTCCGGCGCGTACTACCCGCCCACGGTGCTCACCGGAGCCGACAACGCCGCGACGATCTGCCGCGAGGAGGTCTTCGGTCCGGTGGCCGTCGTGCTGCCCTTCGACGACGAGGAGGACCTGATCGCGCAGGCGAACGACTCGGTATACGGGTTGGCCTGCGGCATCTGGACCTCCGACTACCGGCGGGCGTGGCGCGTGGCCGGCGCGGTGAAGGCGGGCACCGTCTGGATCAACACCTACAAGCAGTTCAGCATCTCGACGCCCTTCACCGGTCTCGGCGACAGCGGTCTCGGCACCGAGAAGGGACGCGAGGGCATCCGCCAGTACTGCGATCAGAAGAGCATCTACCTCGACCTGTCCGGCGAACCGATCGCCTGGGCCACCCCCGACCCGACAGAAACCCGAAAGGACGCTTCCCGGTGACCGATTCGATTACCGCGACCCACGACCGCACCGCCCACCCGTACAGCCCCGCCTACGCCGTCGCCGGCTTCGGGTTCGTCTCCGGCGCCCTGTCGGTCGACGAGCGCGGAATCGCCGTCGACGGTACGACCCCCGCCCTCGACGCCGCGATCGCCCGCCTCGGCGAGCGCCTCGCGACCATCGGCATGACCCTGGCCGACGTCGTCAAGACCACGTACTTCGTGACCGACGTGACGCTCCGCGACGAGGCGAACCGCCACTACGAGAAGGTCTTCGCCGAGCCCCGGCCCGCCCGCTCGTTCGTCGAGGTCGCCGCCCTGCCCTACGGCGCCACCGTCGAGATCGAAGCCGTCGCGCATCGCGCCTGAACCCCCACCGCACGAAAGGACCCACCGTCATGGCCGCACCCGAGAAGACCACCGTCGACCTCGAAGCCCTCATCGACTCCTGCATCGCCAGCCGCGACAGCCGCTACGAGGACTGGGACACCCTCGGCTTCCAGGCCGCCAAGGGCGGAGATCGCTTCAAGCGTGCCCAGATCCGCTACATCGGCTCCGGTGCCACCGGCAACCACGAGGGCGACGCCCGCACGCTGCCCGCCGAGCACTTCACCCTGTCCAACATGCGGCTGCCCGCCGGTGCGGTCGGCCCCGAGCACACCCACCACGACGTCGAAGAGGTGTTCTTCGTGCTCGAGGGTGAGCTCGAGGTCGCGGTCCACGACGTCGAGGACGGCACCCGGAAGGCCGTCCGCCGGCTCGGCTACCGCGACATGATCCGCGTTCCCGCCGGCGTGCCGCGCAGCCTCGCGAACGTGGGCGACACCGACGCCCTGTTCTGCGTGATCATCGGCGCCGCGAAGCCGCAGCTGCCCACCTACCCGCCGAGCTCGGAGATGTACGGCGTCACCCGCTGACGCCGCCGAGAAGACCCTCCACCGACAGGGAGATCACCGATGGAGCAGTCCGTCCGACGTCGCCTCCGCGTCCACCAGAAGACCTGGGAGGCAGACGGAGTCACCAGCGTGACGTTCGTCGATCCGACCGGTGCGCCGTTGCCGCAGTGGCAGCCGGGCGCGCATCTCGCCCTGCACCTGCCGAACGGTGTGGTGCGCGAGTACTCGCTGTGCTCGGATCCGCGGGACACCACGCGCTGGACGGTCGCCGTGCTGCGCGCCGAGCGCTCCCGCGGGGGCAGCGCCTACGTGCACGAGTCGCTGCAGATCGGCGCGGAGATCGACGTCGACGGACCGCGCAGCGCCTTCGCCCTCGACGCCGCCGCGACCGACCACGTCCTCGTGGCCGGCGGCATCGGCATCACCCCGATCGTCGCGATGATGCGGGAGCTGCGGGCGACGGGACGGCCGTGGCGCCTGCTCTACGCCGGACGCTCCCGGCAGGCCATGGCGTTCGTCGACGAGATCGCCGCCCATCCCGCCGAGCAGGTGACCGTCCACGCCGACGACGAGGCCGGGGGCCTGCCGGACCTCGCCGGGCTGCTGTCCGGCCTGCCGCCGACCGCCGTCGTCTACTGCTGTGGTCCCGCCCCCCTCATGGACGCGGTGGCCGCGACCGTCCCGGACCCCGGTCAGGTGCGCACCGAACGGTTCGCGGCCCCGGAACCGGCGCCGCGCTCGGGGGAGGACACCGCCTTCGACGTGATCGTCGAGAGCACCGGCCGCCGCATCCCGGTGCCGCCGACCGTGTCGGTGCTCGACGCCCTCGCCGCCGCCGGTGTGCCCGTACCCAGCTCGTGCACCGAAGGCATCTGCGGGACGTGCGAGGTCGGGGTGATCAAGGGCGACGTGGACCACCGCGACTTCCTGCTCACCGAGTCCGAACACGCCGCCGGATCGACGATGTTCCCGTGCGTGTCCCGTTGCCGCTCCGCCGAACTCGTACTGGATCTGTGAGAAGGGAACCGGAACGCATGTACCACCACCAACTTCCGCGCTACAGCGACTCGCCCGTCTGCCGGCTGCGCGCCCTGCGCTCGGTGACCCTCTCGGTGCCGGACCCCGCCGCGTCGCGGGACTTCTACCACGAGGCCTGGGGACTGACGACCGTCGAGGCCGACGGCGACCGATTCTGGCTGCGCGCCACCGGACCCGAGCACCACGTGCTCGCGGTCGAACGGGCCGACGTCAACGCGCTGGGACGGATCAGCTTCGCCCTCGCCACCCCGCGCGAGGTCGACGCCGCCGCACTGGCCCTCGACCGGCTCGGCATCCCGCTGCTGCGCACGCCGGGCCCGCTCGACGACGCCGGGGGCGGCTACGGCCTGCAACTGGTCGATCCGGAGGGGCGGTGCCTCGAGTTGTCGGCCGACACCCACGCGGTGACCGAGCAGGAACCGGCCGGCCGCCGGGCCATCCCCCGCAAGATCGCCCACGTCGTGCTCAACACGACCGACATCGAACGCACCACCGCCTTCTACACGCAGGTGCTCGGCATGCGGGTCTCCGACTGGTCGGAACGGCAGATGTCCTTCCTCCGCTGCAACTCCGACCACCACGTCATTGCGCTCAACCGGGCGTCGTGGCCCTCGCTCAACCATGTGGCGTACGAGATGCAGAGCCTCGATCACTTCATGCGCGGCATCGGCGGGCTCCGGGCGCACGGCATCGCGCCGCAGTGGGGCCCGGGCCGGCACGGCCCCGGCGACAACACCTTCTCCTACTTCACCGACCCCGCGGGCCTGGTGTGCGAGTACACCTCCGAGGTCGCCCAGATCGACGAGGACGCCTGGCTGTGCCGCACGTGGAAGCGCACACCGGAACTGTCCGACCAGTGGGGGACGGCCGGGCCACCCACCACGACCGTGCGCGCCGCCATGGCCGGCAGCCCCGACCCGGGTCACCGCGACCGCGTCGAGGCCCGCGACGCCGACTACTTCTACGGGGCCGGCGTCGCGGCCGGAGCGCCGTCGTGACCGCGGACGCCGCGGTGACCGGGCACCTGCACGTCGCGCGGCTCGGGACGGGGGAGCCGGTGCTCCTGCTGCACGGCATCGGCGGCAACGCGAACTCGTGTGCACCGCTCGCGGCGGAACTCGCCGCCCGCGGACACGCGACGTACCGGCTCGACGCCGCGGGGTACGGCCGCTCCGCCGACCCGGTCGACGTCCGGCACGACCACGCGACGGACGTCCTGGACGTCCTCGACGACATCGACCCGGTCCGGCCCTTGCACCTGGTGGGCACGTCGTGGGGCGGAGTCGTCGCACTCGAGGTCGCGCGGCGCCGGCCCGACCGGGTGCGCACGCTCATCCTCGCCGACAGCACCCGGGGCTCGGGCACGTCGCCCGAACGCGCCGCCGCCATGCGCGACCGTGTCCGCGCCCTGCGCGAGGCCGGCGCCGACCGGTTCGCGGCGGAGCGGGCACCGAAACTCACGGCGCCCGGAGCGCCCGGCGACGTCCGCTCACGCGTCGCCGCCGACATGGCCGCCGTGCGCCTCGCCGGATACGCGGCGGCCGCGGAAGCCATGGCGACCACCGACCACGGGCCCATCCTGCCCACCCTGACCGTCCCCACCCTGGTCCTCGTCGGCGAACACGACGTCGTCACCGGCGTCGCCGAATCGCAGCTCCTGGCGGACGCGATCCCCGGGGCGCGGCTCGTCGTCGTCGCCGATGCGGGTCACGCGGCGATCCAGGAGCAGCCCCGCACGGTCGCCTGCGAACTCGTCCGATTCTGGGAAGGAGCCGCGTGATGAGCGGAACCGTCGTGGTGACCGGGGCCGGCCGCGGCCTCGGCTACTGCATCGCCGAGCGGTTGTGTGCCGACGGACGCCGGGTGGTGATCGCCGAGCGCAACGCGGACACCGCCGAGGGTGCCGCCCGTGCCCTGCGCGAACGCGGCGGCGACGCGATCGCGGTGGTCACGGACATCGCGGATGCCGGCTCCGTGCGCGCTCTCGCGTCGCGACTGGCGGACGAGGGGCCGCTGACGGGCCTGGTCAACAACGCGGCCATCGCCGACGGCGTCGGCGGGGACGCGTTCTGGGAACTGTCCGAGAGCGAATTCGACCGCATCACCTCGGTCAACGTGCGCGGCACCTGGATGGTGACCAAGCACCTGTGGCCGCTGCTCGCCGCCAACCGGGGCGCGATCGTGAACATGGCGTCCGACGTGGCCTTCTACGGATCGCCCCGGCTGATCCACTACGTCGCCTCCAAGGGCGCCGTCGTCGCGATGACCCGTTCGATGGCCCGGGACGCCGGCCCGCACGGGGTGCGGGTCAACGCCGTGGCCCCCGGGCTCGTCCGGGTCGAGGCCACCGAATCCGTTCCCGCCGCCCGCTATGCCACCTACGCGCAGGGCCGCGCCCTCCCGCGTGACCAGACCCCCGAGGACGTCGCCGGGGTCGTCCGGTTCCTCCTGTCGGAGGACGCCGCCTTCGTCACCGGCCAGACCGTCGTCGTCGACGGCGGATTCGTCCTGAACTGACCTGCTCGCCCGGCGAGCACCCGAACCCCACGGAGATCCCATGGACCTGCACCTCACCGGACGCACGGTGATCGTCACCGGCGCGAGTTCCGGTGTCGGCCTCGCCACCGCCCGGATGCTCGCCGCCGAAGGCGCCCGAGTGGCACTGTGCGCGCGGGACCTCGACCGCCTGCGCGCCGCCGCCGGCACGTTGGCGGCCGACCCGGCCGATGTCCTCACCGTCGCGTGCGACGTCACCGACCGGAACTCCGTGCAGGCCTTCGCCGATGCGGTCGTCGACCGGTTCGGGGGGATCGACGGGGTGGTGTGCAACGCCGGGCGCTCGCTGATGTCGACGCTCACCGACACCACCGACGAGCAGATCCGGGACGAGTTCGAACTCAAGATCTTCGGCGCGCTGCATCTGATCCGCGCGGCACGGCCGGCGCTCGCGAAGTCCGATGCGGCCTCCGTGGTGATCGTCAACGCGATCCTCGCGCGGCAACCCGAGTTGCGGCTGGCCGTCACCTCGGCGGCCCGTGCCGGACTGCTCAACCTGGCGCAGTCCCTGTCCGGGGAACTCGCACCCGACGGCATCCGCGTCAACTCCGTGCTGCTCGGCCTCGTCGACACCGGTCAGTGGCAGCGCCGCCACGCCGAATCCGGCGACGGCCGCGCCTTCGACGAGTGGAGCGCCGAGATCGCCGCCGACCGCGGGATCGGACTGGGCCGCTTCGGAATCGCGGACGAGGTCGCCTTCCCCGTCACCACCCTGCTCTCGCCCCGCAACAGCTACGTGACCGGCGCGACCGTCGACGTCGGCGGCGGTGTCGGGCGCTACGTCTGACCCGCCAGTGGTCATCTGCATCGGAGGAAACATGGACACCCCCTCATCCGCGCCGGGTCGGCGCGCCACCGGCGGCGACGTCCTCGTGTCGGTCATGCGCCGGCACGGCATCGACACCGCGTTCGGCGTCGTCAGCATCCACAACCTTCCCCTCGTCGAGGCCGTCGCCCGCGACCTGAACTTCGTCGAGGTGCGGCACGAGGCCGCCGCGGTCAACGCCGCGGACGGGTACGCCCGCGCCTCGGGCGGCATCGGCGTGGCGCTGACGAGCACCGGCACCGGCGCCGGCAACGCCGCCGGATCGATGATCGAGGCCCTCACCGCCGGCAGCCGCGTCCTGCACGTGACCGGCCAGATCGAAAGCGAATACCTCACGCCCGAACCGGCCGCGTCGAGCCGCGGCGTGATCCACGAATTCCCCCGGCAACGGCAGATGCTCGACGCCGTCTCCCGGTACGCGGCGACGATCACCGACGCCAAGGACGCCGAGGCGGAACTCGAGGCTGCGATCGCCCGCATCCTGTCGGCACCGCAGGGACCCGCCAGCGTCGAATGGCCCACCGACCTGCAGTATCTGGCGTCGCCGGACGAACAGCGAGCGGCGGAGGCCCGGATCGCACAGCCACCGGCCCCCAATGCTGCTGCGCTGGACCGCGCCGCCGCGGTGCTCGCCTCCGCCGAGCGGCCCCTGCTGTGGCTCGGTGGGGGCGCCGCCGGCGCCGGCGACGAACTGCGCGCCCTCGCCCACCGGCTCGGGGCGGGGATTCTCACCAGCAACTCCGGGCGGGGCATCGTGTCCGAGGACGACGACCTCGTCGTCGGGAACTTCGCGGCGTCCCCCGAGGTCGCCGGGCTCCTCGCCGACGCCGACGTCCTGCTCGCCGTCGGAACCCACTTCCGGTCCAACGAGACCAAGAGCTACCACCTCGCGCTGCCTGCGACGCAGGTGCAGATCGACATCGATCCCGCCGCGATCGGACGGGTGTATCCGGCCACGGTCGGAATCGTCGCCGACGCCCGCACGGCACTGCGCGGCATCCTCGACGCGCTCGACGGCACCGTCCGGCGCGACGAGTGGGCGGCCCGGGTTCAGGCGGCGCGGAAGCGCAGCCGGGCCGCGCTCACCGCATACATCGGCGGCTACGCCGAGATCTGCGAGGGCATGCGCCGCGTGCTGCCCCGTCGGTCGGTGGTCGCCCGCGACGTGACGATCCCGTCCAGCCAGTGGGGCAACCGCCTGCTGCCGTTCTACGAGCGCGAGACCAACATCTTCCCGCTCGGCGGCGGCATCGGGCAGGGCCTCGCCATGGGGCTCGGCGCGGCCCATGCCCGCCGGGACGTTCCGACGGTCGTGATGGCCGGGGACGGGGGTCTGGCCGTGCACCTCGGCGAGCTCGCCTCGCTCGCCGGGTCCGACGCCTGGTGCGTCGTGCTGGTGTTCAACGACGGCGGCTACGGCGTTCTCCGGAACATGCAGGAGGCCAACGGTTTTCGTCGGTCCGGGGTGGACCTGCACACGCCGCGGTTCGATCTGCTCGCCGCCTCGATGGGCATGCCGTACACCCTCGTGCAGCGGCCCGGCGTCTTCGAGTCCGCGTTGGGGGAGGCGATCGCGACGCGCCGGCCCGCGCTGGTCGAGGTCGACGTGACCGCCCTCGACCCGCAGCCCGGACCGTTCGTGCCACCGGTGCACGTGCCGACGGGAGGTGCCCGATGACCCCGCTGATTCGCGCCGAGGCGGCCTGGTGGACCGACGGGCAGGCCGCCGCCGCGCTGCGCGACGGCCGCGCGGTGCACCTGTACGCCGCGGGCGCCGACGCCGAACCCGCCCTGCGCGCGGCCGATCGTCACGGCGCCCTGCTGCGCAGCCTGATCCTGGCCGATCCCGTGTGCGACGTCGACGCCGTCGCCGGCCTCCTGGGCCGGATCACCGTCCCCACGCTGGTGGTGGCCTCCGCTCTCGGCGACGACACCGATCTGTCCGTACCGCAGCGGCTCGCGGGTGAGATCGACAACGGAGTCTTCGTCGTCGTCGACGGATGTCCGGCGCCCGTCCACCTCACCCGGCCCGAGTCCTTCACGGAATGGGCGAGCGCCTTCGCCGCCATCGCCGAGGGACTCGCCGCCCGCTACCGGTCCGGGCTCGCCGCCCCCACCCCCCACATCGAAGGAGTTCTCGCGTGAACCGCACTGCGACGGCACGATTCACAGAACCGTACCTGGAACCACGACAGACCCATCCCGATCCGCTGACCCCCTACGAGGACAAGCTCGCCGGGTCGCTCATGGAGATCTTCGGGACCGGCACCCACGACCTGCCCGGTGTCGTCGAGGGACTCAACGGCCTGGGCCTGCACGGCCCCGACGGCCGGCCCTGGACCGAGGACACCTTCCGCGCCGAAATGCGACGACTGGGGAGATGACATGACCACCTTCGAGACTGCACAGACCACCACCAGCGGCGCCCCGCGCCCGGCCGGACCGCGGTTCGCCGTCGGCACCCGCCGGCCGATGGACGCCGACGAGATCGCGGCGACCGGCCTGCGCGACCGCTGGTACCCGATCCTTCCGTCGCGCATGGTCGAACCGGGCGCGATGGTCAAGGTCACCCGCCTCGGCGTGGACTGGCTGCTGTTCCGCGACGCCCGGGGCGCGGTCCACATGCTCGAGGACCGGTGCCCGCACCGCAGCGCCCCGCTGTCGGTGGGGCAGCACCTCGGTGACCGCGTCGCCTGCCTGTACCACGGCGTGCAGGTCGACGGAACCGGCACCGTCGTCTCCGTGCCCGGCATGCCCGGGTGCGCGCTCGAGGGCAAACGCGCGACCGCCTCGCTGTCGGTGGTCGAGGCCGCCGACACGATCTTCGCGTTCGTGCCCCTGACCCACGACTCCGTGCCGACGCCGTTCGTCCTGCCGGACCGGCTCGCGGACGAGGAGGTGTCGTGGTTCCCCAACTACGCGGAGTGGGCCGGGCCGTGGCGCTTCTACATGGACAACGTGCTCGACCCGATGCACGGGGCCTTCCTGCACCGCAACTCGCACTCGATGTTCGGGGGCGACACCTCGGCGCGGTTCCGGATCCGCGAGACCGACCGCGGGTTCTTCTTCGAGAAGACCGACCAGCGCGGCGTGAACTTCGACTGGGTCGAGTTCGTGCGCGGATCGATGGACTACGTGGACCTCGAGATCCCCTACGCCCCCAATGCCGGTCCCGGCGGCGTGTTCGGCATCGTCGGCATGTGCACCCCGATCGACCGGGACCACTCCGCCATCTTCCACTGGCGCACCCGGCGGGTGTCGGGCTGGGAACGGGAGGCGTGGCGCTTCCTGTACCGGACCCGGCTCGAGGAACGGCACTGGGAGGTGCTCGAACAGGACCGTGCCGTCCTGGAGGCGCTGGCCGCGGATGCCGACGTCGAGGAACACCTCTACCAGCACGACCTCGGTGTCTCCCGGATCCGCCGGATCTACCGGGCCGACGCGAAGCAGCAGGCGGCGGTGCTCGCGGGAGTGCCGGCGTGAGCGGCGGGACCATGATGCTCACCGTGGTCCTGCGGCACGATCAGAGCCGGAACCTCGAACAGTTGCAGGGCCGGCTCGACGACGCGGACTGGTGGCACGGGTTCCCGCCCGAGGGGTGCGAGGTCGTCTCGTGGGTGGTCGCGATGGGGATCGGGCAGATCGTGACCCTGCGGCTGCCCGCCGATCGGCTGGCCGCCGTCAACGTCGAACTCGAGCGCCGCGCGTGGGGCGTGTTCCGCACCGAGTGCTACCCGACCTACGACTTCGTGCCGGTGCGGGAGCGGCTGACCCGCGAATCCGACGAACGTCGCGGCGCGGTGCTCCGATGACCCGGGTGGGTCACCCGGCCGTCCCGGAGCCGCCGCGGCCGGACATGTTCAGCAACGCCCGCGTCGTCGGCCGGCACTTCTTCGTCTCCGGCATGCACGCCGGCACCCCCGACGGTCCCGTCGGCGGTGCCGACGTCTACCGCCAGGCGCGGGAGGCGTTCCGACGCACCCGCGCGCTGGTGGAAGCCTGCGGCGCGCAGGTCGACGACATCCTCGCGCTGCGCATCTACGTCACGGACATCGGAGCCAAGGCCGCCGTCGGGCGGGCCCGCGCCGAGGTGTTCCGCGGCGACTTCCCGTGCTCGACCCTGGTCGCGGTGTCGGCCCTGGTCGAGGACGGCCTCAGCGTCGAGGTCGAAGCACAGGGAATCATCTCGGCGGCCGCGACGGCGGACGCGTAACCTTCTGATTCGACGCCCCTGGCAGGGCATCGACCGACCCGAGGACGCCACCATGCGCGGACCCAACACCACATCGTCCACTTCCCGAACCGACGAGGCAGCGCCGAACTGGCCCGTCCTCGTCCTGACCTTCGTCGCCGTCGTCCTCGACGGTTACGACACGATCGCCCTGGGCCTGTCGGTCCCGGCGCTCGCGAAGGACTGGGACGTCGCCCCGTCCCACTTCACCCCCGCACTGTCCCTGACCAGCGTCGGCGTGGCACTCGGTTACCTCGCCTGCGGCCGGATCGTCGCACGGTTCGGCGCCCGGCGCGTCGTGCTGGCCGCGGTGGTGGTGTTCACCGTCGGCTCGCTGCTGACCGCGTTCGCGTCGACGATCACCGAACTCACCGCCCTGCGCGTGCTGACCGGCCTCGGCCTCGGTGCGGTCCTGCCGGCGGCCGTCTCCCACGCGACGGCCCTCAATCCCGCCCGGCTGCGGCAGTCGATCGCCGTGTTCGTCACCATGGGCATCTCCCTCGGTGCGCTGATCGCCGGGGTGCTGGGCACGCGCCTGATCGGCGCGTTCGGCTGGGAATCGGTGTTCCTCGTCGGCGCCGCGGCCTCGGCCGTCCTGTTGCCGCTGCTGTGGATCGGCCTCCCCGACGGACGCGCCGCCGGCGAGCCCGCGCCGGCCGCCGCCGCGACCGCGTCGGCGGTGCGCGAGGCGTCCGTCGCGCGCCTGTTCGACCCGGGGCTGCGGAGCCGCACGCTGCTGCTGTGGGGCTTCTCGTTCCTGATGTTCACCGTGTACTACGTCTTCTCGTCGTGGTTGCCGACGCTGCTGACGAGCTACGGGTTCTCGGCGGGGCTGGCACCGTTGGGCTCGGCCGCGCTCGGGGTCGGCAGCATCGTCGGTGCGGCGGTCCTCATGATCGGTGCGCTGCGGTTCCGGATGTCGTCGGTGCTCCTGGTCACCACGTCGCTGGCGATCGTCTTCCTCGTCGTGTCCGCGTTCCTCGGTCCCGACAAAGTGCTCTTGCTGATCGTGTTCGGCGGCGTGGGTCTCGGCATCCAGGCCGGCATGATCGGTCAGACCGCGCTGTCGGTGTCGATGTACCCGCAGGGGACTGCGACGACCGCGGTCGGCTGGTCCGCGTCCATGGGACGGCTCGGCTCGGTCGTCGGCCCGGTGGTGGGCGGCGCGCTCATCGGCCTCGGCGTCCCGACCGGCACCATCGTGCTGGTGGCGTGCGTTCCGGTCCTGGCCGCCCTGGTCCTCATCGCGGTGCTCGGCTGGATCACCGCTCCGAAGACCCTCTCGAAGTCGGCACCGGCGGCCGTGCCCGCAGGCCGCTGACGCGGCCGGTGTGTCCTTCGGGCTGCTGGAACAGCCCGAAGGACACACGGGCGTTTACGCCCTCTCGAACACCGCGGCCAGGCCCTGGCCGCCGCCGATGCACATCGTCTCGAGGCCGTAGCGGCCCTCGCGGCGGTCGAGCTCGCGCAGCAGGGTGGCGAGGATGCGGCCGCCGGTCGCGCCGACGGGGTGGCCGAGCGAGATGCCCGACCCGTGGGGGTTCAGGCGCGCATCGTCGGGCTCGAGGCCCCAGCTGCGGGTCACGGCGAGGGTCTGCGCGGCGAACGCCTCGTTGAGCTCGATCACGTCCATGTCCGCCAGGCTCAGGCCGAGGCGGCCGAGGGCCTTCTCCGTGGCCGGGACCGGGCCGATGCCCATGGTGCGCGGCGGCACCCCGGCCACCGCCCAGCTCGCCAGCCGGGCCAGCGGGCGCAGGCCCAGCTGCGCGGCCTTCTCGGCGGTAGTGACGATCGCCAGCGCGGCACCGTCGTTCTGACCGCTGGCGTTGCCGGCGGTGACGGTCGACTCCGGGTCGATCCTGCCGCGGATCGGGCGCAGCGTGGCGAGGGATTCGACGCTGGTGTCGGCGCGCGGATGCTCGTCGGTGTCGACGACGAGCGGATCACCCTTGCGCTGGGGCACGGCCACCGGGACGATCTCCTGCGCGAACACGCCGTCCTTCTGCGCGGCCACGGCGCGCTGGTGCGACTGGACCGCCAGGGCGTCCTGGTCGGCGCGGCTGATGGCGAACTCGGCGCGCAGGTTCTCGGCCGTTTCGATCATGCCGCCCGGCACGGGGAAGTCCCGGCCGCCGGCGGTGACCCGGGCGCGGGCCAGACGGTCGGACAGAGCCACGGACTCACCCTTGACACCCCAGCGCATGCCGGTGGCGTAGAACTCGGCCTGGCTCATGGACTCGGCACCACCCGCGAGGATCAGGTCGCTGCCGCCGGACTGGACCTGCATGACGGCCTGCAGGACGGCCTGCAGGCCCGAGCCGCAGCGCCGGTCGACCTGCTGGCCCGGAACCTCCACGCCGAGACCGGCGTTGAGGGCGGCGACGCGGCCGAGGGCGGGAGCTTCCCCGTTGGGCGAGGCCTGGCCGAGGATTACGTCGTCGACGTCGGAGCCGGAGATACCGGTGCGGGCGACGAGCTCGCGGATCACGGTGGCGGCGAGGTCTTCCGGTGCGACGTCCTTCAGGACGCCACCGAAGCGGCCGACGGGGGTACGGAGGGGTTCGCAGATCACTACGTCGCGCATGGCAGTTTCCTTGTCGATATTCGGGGTCAGTGCTTCTGGGTCCGGGCGAGATCGGCCGAGATCGCCGCTGCCGTCTCGATCACGGCGGGCACGAGTTCGCTCCGCACGGCGTCGAGGCTGTAGCGGGCGGCCTGGGTGGAGATGTTCACGGCGGCGACGACGCCGCCGGAGGCGTCGCGGATGGGCGCGGCCAGCGAGCGGAGCCCCTCCTCGAGTTCCTGGTCGACGATGCAGTAGCCGTCGCGCCGGATCCGGTCGAGCTCGGCGCGCAACCCGTCGGCCGTGATCAGGGTGCGGGAGGTGAGCGGCTCGAGCGTCGCGGTGGCGAGGTAGGCGTCGAGTTCGGCGGGGGAGAGCCCGGCGAGCAGGACGCGCCCCATCGAGGTGGCGTGCGCGGGAAAGCGCGTGCCGATGGTGATGGAGACGGTCATGATGCGGCTGACCGGAACCCGCGCGACGTAGACGACGTCGCCACCGTCGAGCACCGACACCGACGTCGACTCGTGGACGTTCTTCGCCAGCGCCTCGAGGTGCGGGCGTGCCACCTCCGGCAGCGTCAGGCTCGACAGGTAGCTGTAGCCGAGCTCGAGCACGCGCGGGGTCAGCCAGAACTGGGAGCCGTCCGTACGTACGTATCCGAGCTCGACCAGCGTGAGCAGGAACCGTCGCGCGGTGGCCCGGGTCAGGTCGGTGGCCCTGGCCACCTCGCTGAGGGTGCGCCGGGGGTGCTCGGCGTCGAACGCCTTGATGACGGACAGTCCGCGCGCGAGCGACTGCACGTAGTCCGGCGACGCTGCGGTCGCCGCGATCGGGTCGCCGTCGGTGATCGTCATGGTGTGGTGCTCCCCTCGCCGTCTGCGAGCGCCTGCCTGCCGAGCGCGAACGCCCGGTTGCTGTTCGGCACTCCCGCGTAGATCGCGGTGTGCAGGAATACTTCCACGAGCTCGTCGGGGTCGAGACCGGCGCGCAGGGCCGCCCGGATGTGCATGTCGAGTTCGTGCTCGTTGCCGACGGCGGTGAGGATCGCCAGCGTCAGCAGCCGGCGGGTGTGATGGTCCAGTCCGGGCCGGGACCAGACGTCGCCCCACGCGGTGCGGGTGATGAAGTCCTGGAACGGCTCGGTGAACGCGGTGGCCGCCGACATCGCCCGGTCGACGTGCGCGTCGCCGAGCACCGAGCGCCGGACCCGCATGCCCTGTTCGAAGGCGGCGGTGCGCTGCGCGCCGGCCGGGGTGGCGCGGGCGATGTGCTCGCGGATCAGGGCGGTGATCCGGCCCGCCTGTTCGACGTTGGCCAGGTGCGCGCCCGGGTCGACGACGTGGAAGGCGGCGCCGGCGATGCCGTCGGCGATCTGCTCCATGACGGCCGGCGGGGTGGCCGGATCCTGCTCGCCGGCGACGACGAGGGTCGGCGCGACGATGCGGGCGAGGTCGGGGCGCCCGTCCCACGTGGCCAGCGCCTCACAGCACGCGGCGTAGCCCTCGTCGCTGGTGCCCGCCACCATCTCGACGTGCCGCGCGACCAGGTCGGGGTCGCGTTCGGCGAGGCCCGGGGTGAACCAGCGGCCGACGATGGACTCGGCGATGGACGCCAGCCCGTCGGCGCGGACCGTGGCGGCGCGGTCGAGCCACGGCTGGGCCGGGGCGAAGGCGGCGGACGTGCACAGCAGGGTCAGGGTGCGGACGCGTTCGGGGTGGTGCGCGGCGAGCCACTGGCCGACGGCGCCGCCGAGCGACAGGCCCACGAAGTGCACCGAGCCGAGGCCGAGCGAGTCGAGCAGCGCGACGACGTCACCGCCGAGATCGGCCATCGTGTAGGGACCGGCGACGACGGGGGACTTGCCGTGCCCGCGGTGGTCGACGGCGACGACGTTGGCGATCGGGGACAGCGCGGTGATCTGCGGCGCCCACATCGAGAGGTCGGAGCCGAGCGACCCGAGCAGCACCACCGGGGGAGCGGTGGGGTCGCCGTGCTGTTCGTAGTTGAGCGTGACGGTCATGCCTGTCCTCCAAGGGGCCGGTCGGCGGTGGTGTCGTGGTGGGCCAGGGCACGGTCGACGAGGTCGCCGGCGTGGCCGAGATAGCGGGTGGGGTCGAGCAGGGCGCGGACCCGGTCGGCGCCGAGGTGCTCGACGATGCCGGGATCGCGGTCGAGCGGAGTGCCGGCGCGAGCCGCCGCGGTGACGATCTCGCGCGCCGAGCCGGTGTGCTCGGACAGCGCCGCGGCGACCTTCTCCGCGAGGATCGCCCCGCCGGTGAGTTCGAGGTTGCGGGTCAACGCGTCGGCGTGGACGTGCAGCCCGGTCAGGCTGACCGAAAGCTGATGGGCCGCACCGCCGGTCAACCGGAGCAGGTCGGTGAGCGTCTCCCACTCGGCATGCCAGGCGCCCGCGGCGCGGGCGAATTCGTGGTCTGTCGACGCGAGGGCGGTCGCGACGAGGCCGGGCACGCGCCGCGCGGCCGCCCGGGCTGTGATCGCCGCGACCGGATTGCGCTTGTGCGGCATCGCCGACGATCCGCCCGGCGCGTCCTCGCTGACCTCGCCGAGTTCGGTTGCGGCCATGAGGACGACGTCGGTGGCGGGCTTGGCGACCGAGCCCGCGGTGACCCCCAGGGCGGCCGCGAGCCCGGTCACGGGGGTACGTGCGGTGTGCCACGGCACGAGGGGCCTGGCCAGCCCGAGCTGGTCCGCCAGGGTGTCCGCGAACGCGAGGCCGTCCGGGTGCACTGCGGCGAGAGTGCCTGCTGCGCCGCCGTATTGGGCGGGCAGCGAGACGAGGGCGCGGTCGAGCGAGGCGGTGGCGTCGTCGAGCGCGACGAGCCACGTCGCGGCGAGGGCCCCAAACGTGGTGGGCAGCGCCTGCTGCCCGAGGGTGCGCGCGACCATCGGGGTGTCACGGTGCCGGCGGGCCAGGCGTGCCGTCGCCTCGGCGGCGCCGCGCAACTCGGCGACGACGAGCCGGCCGGCCTTGTGCGCCAGCAACATCAGCGCGGTGTCGAGGACGTCCTGGCTCGTGGCCCCGACGTGCACCGCGGCGGCAGGGGCCTGCGCGCGCTCCCGCAGGATCTTCACCAGGGGGATCACCGGATTGCCTCCGGCCGCGGAGAGCCGGCCCAGTTCGGCCGGGTCCAGTTCGCGGGTGAGTTCCCCGGCCGCCGCGGCGACGGCCGTGACGTCGGCGGCGGTGGCGCGACCGTGCTTCTCGGCGGCGCGCGTGATCGCCACCTCGACGTCGAGCAGGGCGGCGATCCACGCCCGGTCGGACAGCAGCGTTGCGAGGTCGCCGGCCCCGAACACAGGGTCGAAGAGGGCGCCGCGGGTATTGTCGGACTGCGCCGGCACGGTCAAGGCACGCTCCCGTCTAGATCGCGAAGAACGGCGTCTCCACACCGTTCGGATCGAGGTCCTGAACGTACACGGTCCAGGCGTAGCCGTCGTCGGACTTGTCGGCGATCAGCTTGTGCCGCTGCGACTCCGGTAGTGCGGTGAGCACCGGGTCGGAGGCGTGCGCGGCGAGGTCCTCCGGGAAGTACATGCGGGTGCAGAGGCGGTCGAGCATGCCGCGCGCGAAGATCCCGACGTTCAGGTGCGGCGCCTCGTCGGCCTCGGTGTCGGACTCGTGGGCGCCGGGCTTGATCGTGTGGATCGCGGCGGTGCCGGTGCCGTCGGCGGCGCTGCGGGCGAAGCCGCGGAAGCCCTCGGCGCCGAACCGGCCCTCGGCGTCGGCCTGCCAGGTCTCGACCATGGCGTCGGCGATCGGCTCGCGGTTCCCGTCGATCACGGTGATGCGCACGGTGATCCGGCCGGGGGTGTCGGCGGGGACGACGTCCGCGCCGTCGGCCCACTCGAGGCCGATCTTCCAGTACGGACCGACGGTCTGCGACGGTGTGGGACCGAAGGCGGCGGTGCTCTGGTCGCCCGGGGTGACGGGGTAACGAGGAGCGAACTCACTCATCGTCGTCCTCCTCGTTCTCGAAGGGGGTGGCCTCGCGTCCGCGCAGGACGATGTCGAAGCGGAAGCCGAGGGCCCAGTTGTCGACGGTGGCGTCGTAGTCGAAGACGCTGACCATCCGGTGCCGCGCCTCGGCGGGCACCGCGTTGTAGATGGGGTCCTGGAAGAACATCGGGTCGTCGGGGAAGTACATCTGGGTGACGAGCCGCTGCGTGAACGCCGTGCCGAACAACGAGAAGTGGATGTGGGCGGGACGCCAGGCGTTGTGGTGGTTGCGCCACGGGTAGGCCCCGGGCTTGACGGTGGTGAACCGGTATCGGCCCGCCGCGTCGGTGACGCAGCGGCCGACGCCGTTGAAGAACGGGTCCAGCGGGGCGGGCCAGTTGTCGTCGACGTGCCGGTAGCGGCCGGCGGCGTTGGCCTGCCACACCTCGAGCAGCGCGTGGGGGACGGGCTTGCCGTCGCCGTCGAGGACGCGGCCGTGCACGATGATGCGCTGGCCGGCGGCCTCGCCGCCGTTGGCGATGCTCAGGTCTGCGTCCCCCTCCTGCACGCGGTCCTCGCCGAAGACCGGCCCGGTGAGCTCGCCGAGCCGCTGTGGGACGAGCGTGAGCGGCTGCGCCGGGCGGCGCAGCGCGGTGGTCCGGTAGTCGGGGAAGTCGAGCGGCGGGTGCACGCCGTCGGGGCGGGCGAAGCGGGGTGGCAGGTGAAGCATGGGACCTCGGTGTTCGATGCGTGTTCGCGATATGGACGGAAGGACGCTATGCGTACGAGGCTAGTGGGTCGTCCTGGCCGAATCAATATTCCAAAATGAAACAGTCTAGAAATGGTTCGTATCACGGACGGGGGTTCACATTACGCACAACTGCCGCTATCGTAGAGGCATGGACAAAGTCGTTGCCACCGCCGCCGAGGCCGTAGCCGACATCCCGAACGGCGTCACCATCGCCGTGGGCGGATTCGGTCTGGTCGGCGTCCCGGAAATCCTGATCAACGCGCTGCTCGAGCAGGGCGCCACCGACCTCGAGACGGTCAGCAACAACTGCGGCACCGACGGCTTCGGCCTCGGGGTGCTGCTGGAGAAGGGCCGCATCCGCCGCACCATCTCCTCCTACGTCGGCTCCAACAAGGAGTTCGCGCGGCAGTACCTCTCCGGCGAGCTCGAGGTGGAGCTGACCCCGCAGGGCACCCTCGCGGAGCGGCTGCGCGCCGGCGGCGCCGGCATCCCCGCGTTCTTCACCCCCGCGGGTGTCGGCACCCAGGTCGAGGAGGGTGGCCTGCCGCTGCGCTACGACGGCAAGGGCGGTATCGCCGTCGCGTCCCCGCCGAAGGAGACCCGCGAGTTCGACGGCGAGACCTACGTCATGGAACGCGGAATCGTCGCCGACTACGCCCTGGTCCACGCCTGGAAGGGCGACCGGCACGGCAACCTCGTCTACCGCACGAGCGCCCGCAACTTCAACCCGCCCGCCGCCACGTCGGGCCGCATCACCATCGCGCAGGTCGAGCACCTCGTCGAACCCGGCGAGCTCGACCCCAACGAGATCCATACCGCCGGCATCCACGTCCAGCGCGTCGTGCACGTCGGCCCCGTCACTGTCGGCATCGAGAATCGGACGGTCCGTTCATGACCCAGGCAGCCACCACCATCCAGAAGCTCACCCGTGAGCAGATGGCCGCGCGCGTGGCCGCGGAACTCTCGGACGGCCAGTACGTCAACCTCGGCATCGGCATGCCGACCCTGGTGCCCAACTACCTCGACCCGGACGTCGAGGTGATCCTGCACTCGGAGAACGGCGTGCTCGGTGTCGGGCCGTATCCGACCGAGGACGAACTCGACCCCGAGCTCATCAACGCCGGCAAGGAGACCATCACGGTCATCCCCGGGGCCTCGTTCTTCGACTCGGCGGAGTCCTTCGGCATGATCCGCGGCGGACAGATCGACGTCGCCGTCCTCGGCGCGATGCAGGTCTCCGCCAAGGGCGACATCGCCAACTGGATGATCCCCGGCGCGATGGTCAAGGGCATGGGCGGCGCGATGGACCTCGTCCACGGCGCCAAGCGCGTCATCGTGATGATGGAGCACGTCACCAAGAAGGGCGAGCCCAAGATCTTCGAGGAGTGCACCCTGCCGCTCACCGGCAAGCACTGCGTCCAGCGGATCATCACCGACATGGCGGTCATCGACGTCACCGACGAGGGCCTGAAGCTCGTCGAGACCGCGCCCGGCGTGAGTGTCGACGACGTTCTGGCCGCGACCGCCGCGAAGCTCATCGTCTGACCCTTCCTCCCCTGACGGGCCGAATGTCACACGGGTTCGATCTGACTGAACCCGTGTGACATTCGGCCGTCTGCGTTTACGGGGCGACCTCCTCGCGTCGCCACGCGAACGGCGCGAGCGGCGGGTCCAGCTCGGCGGCGGTGAGGCGGTTGGCGAGCGTCGAGAGGGTGAAGGTGCCGACGCCGAGGACCACCTCGAGGGCGTTGCGCGCCGTGAACCCCGCCGCGGTGAACTCGGCCCACCGGTCGTCGGGCACGCACCGGCCGAATCGAGTACCGCCAGGGTGAACCTCCGCAGGACCTCGAGTCGTTCGTCGGCGAGGGCCCGGCCGGTGCGCAGTGCGTCGACGAGGTCCCCGGGTGCGCCCATCCTGGTGAGCTTCGCGCTGTGCAGGGCGACACACACGTGGCATTCGTTGCGGGTGGCGATCGTCAGCACCAGCACCTCCCGTTCGATCTCGCCGAGGCTGCTGCGCTCGAACAGTGCGTTGGCGCGGGTGAAGGCCGACAGCAGTTCGGGGGATTCGGCCATGAGCGCGACGGGGTCGGGCACGAATCCGAACTCTCGTCCGATCGCCGACATGATCGGCCGGGCTGCGGGCGGCGCGGTCTCGGGGCTGTGGCGGGTGAAGGTGGTGGGCATCGAACCGTCCTCCGTTAAGATAGACAACATGGTTGACGGAACGGTAAACCAAGTTGTCGAATCCGCGCAAGGCCCCGGCTACGAGCTGCCACTCCTGCTGTTCGCGGGATTCCGTGCCCTGGTCGACGCTCTGCATCGGCAGCTCGCCGAGGAGGGGCATCCGGACGTGCGCCCCGCGCACGGCTTCGCGATGCAGGCCATCGGAACCGCCGGCGCCTCGGCCAGCGAGATCGGCCGCCGTCTCGGCGTGTCCAAACAGGCGGCGGGCAAGACGGTGGATCGGCTCGAGCAACTCGGGTACGTGCGGCGGGAGGCGGATCCGTCCGATGCGCGCGCGAAGACCGTCGTCCTCACCGACCGAGGCCTCGACTGCCTCCGGCGCTCCGCGGCGATCTTCGACGAACTCCGTGGCAGGTGGGGCCGGACGTTGGGCTCCGAGCGCCTGCGGCAGCTCGAAGCCGATCTGCGCACGGTCGCCGGCGCCGAGGGCTTCCGTCTCGATGCGCAGGCGTGGTTCGACCGGTGACCGCCGTGGCGCGGCGATCTGGACAACTCGGTTAATTCCGGTTAACTTCAGGGTCCGTTGTCCCGACCGGCCCAGGAGACCTAGTGAGCACGCGCTTTCCCGCCATGGAACTGAAGGATCTGCCCGGGGACATCGCAGAGCGCGTCCTCGAAGTGCAGGAGAAGTCGGGGTTCGTGCCCAACGTGTTCCTCACCTTCGCGCGACGTCCCGCCGAGTGGCGGGCCTTCTTCGCGTACCACGACGCGATCATGTTGCGGGAGGACTCCGGCCTGACCAAGGGCGACCGGGAGATGATCGTCACCACGATCTCCGCCGCCAACAACTGCCTGTACTGCGTCGTGGCGCACGGCGCGATCCTGCGGATCTACGAGAAGAAGCCGACGGTGGCCGACCAGGTGGCGGTCAACTACCGCACCGCCGACATCGAACCGCGGCAGCGCGCGATGCTCGACTTCGCCACCAAGGTCAACGAGCGTGCCTACGACGTCGACGACGCCGACTTCGCGGCCCTGCACGCCCACGGCTTCACCGACGAGGACGCCTGGGACATCGCCGCGATCACCGCGTTCTTCGGCCTGAGCAACAAGATGGCCAGCGTGACCGGGATGATGCCCAATCCCGAGTTCTATCTCATGGGCCGGGTGCCGCGGCAGTAACGTTCAGCCGTCCTCGTCGTCGCGGGGTTCCGGCTCGGGCTTCGTCCTGCCGGTGGGGTCGACGACGAGTTCGTACCGGCGTCCGTATGTTTCGACCAACGCCTGCAGCACGGCGACGACGGGGACCGACACCAGCGCCCCGATCGCACCGAACAGCGACGCGCCGACGATCACCGAACCGAATGCGACGGCCGGGTGGATCGACACGGTCTTCGACGTGATCCGCGGGTGCAGCACGTAGTTCTCGACCTGCTGATAGGCAGTGCCGAACAACACCACCCACAGCCCGTCGATCGGCTGGTTGGCCGCGGCGATGATCGCCGGCAGCGCGATCGCGAGATACGTCCCGAGGGTGGGCACGAACTGCGACACGACCCCGGTCCACAGCGCGAGCGGCAGCCAGTACGGCACACCGATCGCCATCAGGAAGATGCCGGTGCCCACGGCGCTGACCGCACCCAGGATGAGCCGCGAGACGACGTATCCGCCGGCCTTCTCGACGGAGGTCTCCCACACCGTCGAGATCACCTGCTGCTGCCGGGCCGGGAACCAGCTCGAGATCGTGCGGCGCATCGCCGGTCCCTCGGCCGACATGTAGAACACGAACAGCAGCATCGTCATGGCCTGGAAGACCACTCCCACCACAGACGACACCACCCCCACGACCCCGGGGGTGAACCGCTGGACCAGTTCCCGGACGGTCTCCGGGGTCAGGCGGAGGAGCTCCGGACCGGTGGCGAAATTCGTGTCGAAGACGCGGTTGGCCCATTCGGTGACCGCGGTGAGGGCGTCCGGCAGGGCCTTCAACAGCTGGCCCAGCTGCTCGACGAGCAGGGTGCCGAACAGCGCGACGAACCCGATCGCGAAGGCCAGCAGAGAGAAGAGCACCAGGCCGGTGGCGGCGCCGCGCCGCATGCCGACGCGTTCGAGCCAGTCGACGACCGGCTCGAGGGTGATGCTCAGCAACCACGCCAGGAACAGCAGGCCCAGGAACCCGCGCAGGTTGTGGAACAGCCAACCCGAGAGCTGGTAGGCGGCGACGGCGAACAGCACGTACAAGATCGCCGGCCGCAGCCAGCGGGGAGCACGCCGGCCGGCGTGCTCACGCTGCGCCGGTCGCCCGCCCGGGTCGTCCTCGCTCATCGCACACTCCGCGGTCGCCCGACTGTTCCGTACACAGCGGGAATGTACTCGCCTGCCCGCCGTGGCTCGGAGCGAATGTATCGGTCGCTACCGCTGTCGAGATGAGCGATACATTCGCTCGGCCCACAGGGTTCGCACGGGACAACGAAACCGGCCCGGACTCGTGAGAGTCCGGGCCGGTGGTGGTAGCGGGGACAGGATTTGAACCTGCGACCTCTGGGTTATGAGCCCAGCGAGCTACCGAGCTGCTCCACCCCGCGTTGCATCGCCAACTATACACGAGGTCGGGGGTGCTCGCGTTCAGGGGCGTCCGGGCGCCCCAGGCTCTCCGCGTAGTAGCCGCGAATGTGCTCGACGATACGGGCGCGGGCCAGCTCGGGATCGCCCGCCCGAACGGCTTCGAGCAGCCCGCGATGCTCGCAGCGCAGCCGGGTGCACGTCGTGGGCCAGGTGGTCAGAGGGGCGCCGGCGAGCACGTAGCTTTCGATCGAGTCGCGCAGGCCCGTCATCATGGCCGCGATCACCTGGTTTCCGGCCGCGTCCGCCATCGCGATGTGGAACCGGGCGTCGAGCACCAGGAATTCGTGTGCGGCGAGCGTCGCGTCGTCCATCGCGTCGAGCAGTTGCTCGGCGTGCGACAGGTCCGGGGTGGGGTCGCTCGCGGCCAGCGCGCGCATCACCTCGGTCTCGAGGACGAGACGGGTCTGCACCACGTCCGACACCGGGAAATTCTGCGCTGCCACCTGCAGGCGCATGAGCATGGACATGCCGCCGGTGGGCCGCGAGACGATCATCGCGCCCGCGGTGGGCCCGGAGCCGGTCTGCGCGGTGAGCAACCCGAGCGCTTCCATCACGCGCAGTGCCTCCCGCACCGACGAACGGCCCACCCCGAGCTCGGCGGCCAGGACGCGTTCCCCGGGCAACCGCTGGCCGGGGGCGAGGTGTCCCGAGACCAGTTGCTGCTCGAGGTGGTTCAACACGGTCTCCCATGCGCGGGGCTCGGACTGCGACATGGTGCGAGCCTATGCCGTTTGCCGGTCGCACCGAACGCGCGGATCCTGGGAGGCAGTGATCGTCGTGAGGAGCAGTCATGACCGAACCGATTCCTCCCGAGCTCGAACCGTTCGTCGCCGAGAAGGTGGTGCTGCTGCAGACCCGGAAACGGGACGGCAGCTGGGTCGACACCCCCGTCAACATCGCGGTGCGGGGCGATCGCGCCTATTTCCGTACGCCCGGGCGGGCATCGAAGAACAAGCGGTTGAAGAACTTTCCCGAGGTACGCATCAGCCCGTGCACGTGGCGGGGGCGGGTCACCGGATCCGCGGTCGAGGCCACCGCCCGGCTGCTGTCGGGCGCCGAGTCGGTGGCCGCGGCACGCGCGATCGACCGCAAGTATCCGGTGCTGCAGCGCTACCTGGTGCGTGCCGCCCACAAGGTCATGCGCACGCCCACACTGCACTACGAGCTGACCGGGCTGCACCCCCCCCGGTAGTGCCGGCTCACGGCAGCATCCACGACAGCACCGGAGTCGACTGGAGATACACCAGCACACACAACAGCGCGAGCATCCCGACGCTGTAGCCGACGACCTTGCGCAGCAGCAGCGGCTCGCTGCCCGGCCGGGCGACTGCGGTCGCCGCGATGGTGAGGTTCTGCGGGCTGATCAGCTTGCCGACGACACCGCCGGAGGTGTTCGCCGCGACCAGCAGTGTCGGATCGATACCCGCGGCCTGGCCCGCTGTCTGCTGCAGCCGCGCGAACAGCGCGTTCGCCGAGGTGTCCGAGCCGGTGACGGCGGTACCCAGCCAGCCGAGGATCGGCGACAGCAACGCGAAGATCGCGCCGGTGCCGGCGAGCCACGTACCGATCGCGACGGTCTGCCCGGAGTGGTTCATCACGTACGCCAGTCCGAGCACCGTCGCCACTGTGGCGATGGAAAGCCGCATCTTCCACAGTGTTTCGCCGAAGGTGCGGAAGGTGAGCCGGACGGTCATCGGGAACCGCCCGTCGCCGCTGCGCACCGTGTACACGACGCCGACGATGATCCCCGAGAGCAGCAGGAGTGTGCCGGGATTCGACAGCCACGGCAGCGTGTAGATCGCCCCGGTCGACGGATCCCCGCTCGCGGTGAGCAGATTCCCGTACAGCCCGGGCCACTCGATCTTGATATCGGTGCCCGACAGCCACTTCGGCACGTCGAGGCCGAGGGTCCACAGCTTGGCGATGCCGAACACCACGATGACGAGCAGGTACGGGAACAGGGCCATTGCCGTGCGCACGGCGCCGATCGGTTCGGCTGTGACGTGCGAATGCTGGTCCTCGGGCGTGGTGGGCCGCCAGAACCGCAGCATGAGGACGGCGGCGGCGAGCCCGACGAGGGACGCGACGACGTCGGTGAGTTCGTACGAGAAGTTGCTCGAGCACCAGTACTGGGCGACCGCGAAGGCGAAACCGGTGACCAGCGCGATCGGCCACACCTGCCGGACGCCGCGCCGGCCGTCGACCAGCAGCAGCAACAGCAACGGCACGAACCACGCCAGGACCGGCGTCTGCCGGCCGACGACGGCCGCGATCTCGGTCGACGGGATGCCGGTGAGGTTGCCGGCGGTGGTGATCGGAATTGCCATGGCGCCGAACGCAACCGGTGCGGTGTTCGCGACGAGCACGGTGACGGCGGCGCGGATCGGGGGCATTCCGATCGCGATGAGCATCGCGCCGGTGATGGCGACCGGTGCGCCGAATCCGGCGAGGGCCTCGAGCATGCCGCCGAAGCAGAATGCGATGAGCATCGCCTGGATGCGCATGTCGCCGTGACCGACCGAGTTGAACACGTGCCGCAAGTCCTCGAAACGTCCACTGACAACGGTGAGTTCGTAGAACCAGATTGCGGTCACCACGATCCACATGACCGGGAACAGGCCGAACGTGATGCCCTGCAGCGCGGACAGTCCGGCCAGCGGCGCCGGCATGCCGAAGCCGACGACGGCGACGACGAGTGCGACGGCGAGCGCGCCGAGCCCGGAGTACCAGGCCTTGAGCTTGAGGCCGGCGAGCAGCACGAAGAACGTCAGCAGGGGGACCAGGCCCAGCAGGGCCGTCGCGGTGAGGTTGCCGGCGACGGCGGTGGTCGACGGCGTGTACGTCACCGCCAGCAGTTCGGTTTCCACATGAAACTCCCGGTTTGCGCCGCGGACCGCGGCGGGTTCTGTGGTCAGACCACAGGACCGTACACCATGACCCCGGTCACAATCGAGTGCCGGAGGGATCCGGGAGAATTTCGGCCGAGGGGGTGACGCACCGCACCGACCATGCGTTACTGTGGTCTGACCACACAGACCCGATGCGGAGATCCACATGCGAATCGCCCTGTTCGCGACGTGCCTCGGGGACACGATGTTCCCCGGTGCCGTCTCGGCCACCGCCCTGCTCCTCACCCGGCTCGGCCACGACGTCGTCTTCCCCGAAGGCCAGACCTGTTGCGGCCAGATGCACGTCAACACCGGCTACCAACCCGACGCGCTGCCCCTCGTCGAGAACTACGCCGACACCTTCGGCGACACCCACATCGACGCGATCGTCGCGCCGTCCGGGTCCTGCGTCGGTTCCGTGCGGCACCAGCACGAGATCGTCGCCGCCCGCTACGGCTCGCCGGCGCTGTGCGGCCGCGTCGACACGGTGAAGGCGAAGACGTACGAGCTGTCCGAGTTCCTCGTCGACGTCCTCGGCGTCACCGACGTCGGCGCCTACTTCCCGCACCGGGTCACCTATCACCCCACCTGCCATTCGCTGCGCATGCTGCGCGTCGGCGACAGACCGCTGCAACTGCTGCGGGCGGTCCGCGAGATCGACCTCGTCGAACTGCCCGAGGCCGACTCCTGCTGCGGATTCGGCGGCACGTTCGCGATCAAGAACGCCGAGACCTCCACCGCGATGCTCGCGGACAAGCTGTGCAACATCACCGCGACCGGAGCCGAATACTGCAGCGCCGGCGACTCGTCGTGCCTGATGCACATCGGCGGTGGGCTCTCGCGCCTGCGCACCGGGGCCCGCACCATCCACCTCGCGGAGATCCTCGCCTCCGTCGAACCGGCCGTCGCGCCGAAGGGAGTGCCCGCATGACCGTCCTCGGCATGCCTGCCGTCCCCCCGCGCGGCTCCGGCAATCTGCGCGGCACCGAGAAATTCCCCGCCGCAGCGCATCACGAACTCGCGAACACCCAGCTGCGCCGCAACATCGGCAAGGCCACCCACACCATCCGGGCCAAGCGGCTGAACGTGACCGACGAACTGCCCGACTGGCAGCAGCTCCGCGACGCCGGCGCCGCCGTCAAGCGCGACGTGCTCGGCCGGCTGCCGGAACTGCTCATCGAGCTCGAGGCGGCGGTCGTCGCCCGCGGTGGCGTCGTGCACTGGGCGGCCGACGCCACCGAGGCCAACGCCATCGTCACCGACCTGGTCCGCAAGACCGGCTCGGACGAGGTCATCAAGGTCAAGTCGATGGCCACGCAGGAAATCGGGCTCAACGAGCATCTCGAGGACCAGGGGATCACGGCCTACGAGACCGATCTCGCCGAACTCATCGTCCAGCTGGGTCACGACAAGCCGTCGCACATCCTCGTCCCCGCCATCCACCGCAACCGCGCCGAGATCCGCGAGATCTTCCTGCGCGAGATGCCCGATGTCGACCCCGATCTCGACGACAACCCGGCACATCTCGCGGCCGCGGCCCGCAAGTTCCTGCGCCGGAAGTTCATGACCGTGCCGGTCGCGGTGTCGGGCGCGAACTTCGGGATCGCCGAGACCGGCACGCTCGCCGTCGTCGAATCCGAGGGCAACGGTCGCATGTGCCTGACCCTGCCGCAGACCCTCATCACGGTGATGGGCATCGAGAAGCTGCTGCCCACCTTCCGGGACCTCGAGGTGTTCCTGCAACTGCTGCCGCGGTCGTCGACGGGGGAGCGGATGAACCCGTACACGTCGATGTGGACCGGCGTCACCCCCGGCGACGGACCGCAGGAGTTCCACCTCGTGCTGCTCGACAACGGCCGCACCGCCGCGCTCGCCGACGGGGTGGGACGCGAAGCGCTGCACTGCATCCGGTGCTCGGCCTGCCTGAACGTGTGCCCGGTGTACGAGCGCACCGGCGGGCACGCCTACGGCTCGACGTATCCCGGGCCGATCGGCGCCGTGCTCAGCCCGCAACTCGCCGGCATGGACACACCGGGTGACCCCAACGCGACCCTGCCGTTCGCGTCGAGCCTGTGCGGAGCATGTTTCGACGCGTGCCCGGTCAAGATCGACATCCCGTCGCTGCTGGTCGAACTGCGGCACCAGAAGGTCGAGCACGCGCCGTTCGGGGTCGAGGCCGCGGCGATGAAGGCGGCCTCGCTGGCGATGTCGTCGTCGCGCCGGTGGACGGCCGCGCAGAAGGCCGTCGGACTCGGCCGGCTCCTCGCCGGGAGGAAGGGGAAGATCACGACGCTGCCCGGGCCGCTGGGAGGCTGGACCGAGGCGCGTGACATTCCGGCACCACCGAAACAGA